>JBBPYR010000104.1:0-2034 GCA_038199755.1 Ktedonobacterales bacterium
CTGCACAATCATAAGGTCGAGGCAAGAGAGCGTATCGTTACCATGCCCTGTAATGATACGCTCTGTTGCTATGCTTGCTCTTCCTGGTTGCTGGTGATGATCGTTCCACTCGTCAGTCGAAGCGGCTGCTCCTCACTGGTCTGTCCATTCACTAATCGGAGCGGTGGCCGAACCCATGCTGGTAAATCTCGCGCTTGGTCTACCGCGTAGAGGTCTTGCTGGATCGACAACAAGAAGTCCGAAAGCTGGAGCGCATTCGTGCCGGTTACACGTTTCTGACTCGTCGCTGTTGTGACCAGCAGGTCTTGCCCATCCCAACGGAACGTCACCCCATCGAGGGTAATACTATTCATATCTCCATTCTCCTCCTATAAACACAGATATAGGTAGAACGAGGAACGTTGGTGGCCCTGGTACTATCTGGTATCAGCGTGTCACAAGAGCGGCCCAGGCAAGCCACTGTGACCAGCAGCTCCGTGTCACCTCTTCACGGCATAAAGGTGGCTTTTGGGTGGCGACTATAGTCAATGGAATTGGGACACTGCAACACGGTCACACATCCGGCCCAGTTGAGTCATTGTGACAGTGCTGCGCGGTCACTTGTCCTGACAAGAAGATGTGCATAAAACGAAGGTTATTTCTACTCTTCCATTCAGAGCAAGAAAATGGCCCTTTTTTGTACTTTTACCCACTCAAAAATCAAAGTACATTTACTTGCGCTTTTCAATGAGTTATTATATAATAAACTCATCAAATAAAAGGAGAAGGAGGGCAGACGACGAACATTGGCTATATTCGAGTGTCCAGAGATAAGCAGACTACCGCGCTGCAAGAGGACGCCATTCAGCAGGCACAATGTGAACGCGTCTTCACTGATAAAATGAGTGGCGTTCGTGATGATCGGGCACAATTCCTGGCAATGCTGGATATGGCCCGCCGGGGGGATGTAATTGTCGTGTGGCGGCTAGATCGCTTGGGGAGATCGCTACGTCAACTCATCGAGACCGTGACCCAGCTCAACGAGCGTGGCATTGAACTGAGAAGTCTCAAAGAGAATATTGATACGACGACCTCAACAGGCAAGCTCATGTTCCACATTATTGGAGCGATGGCGGAATTTGAGCGTGATGTTATCCAAGAGCGTACCCTGGCCGGACTCGATGCTGCACGAGCGCGGGGCAAAAAGGGGGGACGGCCAAAGGCGACGGAGACCATCAAGCCGCGCTCTATCGCACTTGCCAAAGAACTCTATGCGGCCAAAGAAAAAAGCATTGCGGAGATCATGGAGCAAACGGGCTTCAAGAGCCGCAACACGTTCTATAAATATGTCGTCTCTAGCAAGTAGTCGAAAGAAAGACAGGAGCATACACCTATGACACAGCAGACCTATTCAGAGAACCAGATAGACCAGTTTGTACGGAACCAGCACAATCTCCGAGAAGAACAGCCCACCTCTGGTGAGCGTCTGTTCTTCTTTACGGATAGCGACCAAGCACAGCCAGCCATTGCCTTTACACCCACACCCGACAGTATGAGCTATACACTTCTCTCTCTTGACCCAAGCCTCAAAGCACTCTGGCAACAGGCACAGACCGAAGCATAGACACATGAACACAGTGCCACCAGGAAGGAGTCCCTCAGAGCGTGTTTTGTAAATGATCTCAACATGAGATCTAGGACTGAGGAGACAGCAGGTATGAGCGAACTCCCACCTGCTTTCCCTCTTACAGGGGTTAAAGCATCTCAAAAAGCGGCTTCAGCCTATTTACAAAACACGCTCTCAGTAGACACGTCTGTTATGCTGTTGTTTAAGCTGGGACAGGATGTGAGGGAAAGGAGAGTTGTTATGAAAGGGACACAATAATGAGAATTGCTAGCGTTGTCGCATGTTTCGCAATTCTTGCATTTTTCATACTAGGGGCTGTAAAACATTGGGCATGGGCAGGATTTGACAAGCCGCTCTACGATTGGATGCAACTGCTGCTTCTCCCTGTCGTACTTGCCCTACTAGCAATATGGTTTAAGCGCATTGAC
>JBBPYR010000105.1:0-46215 GCA_038199755.1 Ktedonobacterales bacterium
ATTGACCGAGGTGGTGAAACGGCTGGCATGGGCAATCGAGACCGTTTGCACCAGCAATGGTTTCACCACATGCGCGGAAACCGAGCCTTCGGGCAGATAGGTGATCTGGGCCGAACAATCGATGCTGGGGTCGGGATTACTAATCGTCAGATACTCCCGGAAGCCCGCTCCAACGCGTCCCTCGGCGAAAAACCAGGTCTTGCTGACTGCCGAGGAAATCGCGGGCTTCACGGACTGCACCCCCCGCCTCTGCGCGGCTGACGCCTCGGCATGAAAGAAATTGATGAATACGGTGGAGAGCACGAGGCTGCCCACCAACACAAACAAGAAACGAGAGGAAGGCACGCGCTTCACAACCGTGCCAGAGAAACGTTGCTCAAACATAAACACCCCTATACCACTTTCAACAACAGAAAAACACGTGTTCTATGAACCATCCTATGGGAAGAAAACGAGGGCTGCGAACAGGAGGTTCGCATCATACACCTCTTCTTCATCAGTGTAGAGAAGGTGCGAAATGATGAGAATGGATATAGCAACACAAGAGGGGAGAGCTGGGAGAGCGGGTGTTATTTTTGCGTTGGGGTACCTACGTATTCACGAAGGATGATGAATAGAGCTACTAATCCTGCAATCCCTTGCCCAAGAGTCCAACCCCAGCCTATGCCAACCAACTTACCAGAGATGCAAGCATAAGATAGCCCTAAGGTAAGAGTAGCCGCCAATACGTTCGAAATCATGAGCGTTTTTGTCTTGTGTTTTACGTTCATAATCGCATTCGCAATTAAGATCAGTGCGGTAAAGATGGTGGAGACACTATAGAGCTGTAAAAATTGAAAAGCCTCACTTGCATAGCTTTTGCCAAAGAACTGTAACAAGATATTGCCCCAGAAAACGATGATCGCCGTAGCAGGAACAAGGATTACGACAATCGTGATAACCGCTTTGTTGATATGCTTTTTCAGGTCGGCTTCGTTATATGAGCCTTCGGTGAGTAATGCTTGCGAAGCTGCTGCGGGAATAATCTGTAAAAGGCTTTGCAGCATAGAAGCAATGTAATAATAAGCGGCGTATTTTGCTGAGAGGACATTTAATATGATTATTGGCAATACGAGCGATGGCATGTTAAACATAAAACCAGTCAAGTAATTTGCGAATGAATAGACCCAGGTTGCTTTTAGCAAGGTAAAATTCACTGAGATTGAAGGCCTGATTTTGAACTTGAAAATGAGTAGCACAAGGGTAGCGAGCACACCGAGAGCAAACGCGGCAGCCGTAGATGCAAAAATGCCATACGCACCAAATGAAATAAGGGCAAATGGCAGCACAAGTTTTAACACACTGATGAGACTATTTTTTACGAGTGTGTTACCAGCAGCCCGAAAAGCCATAGAGATATTTTCAACAAGGCTATTCCAGGAACAAAAAACGATAAAGATCGTGAATGAGACAGTATAAAGGAGATTTGAGCGTAAGAAGAGTAATTGCGGTGAGAAGGTTTGTAGCCCTAGCAAAAATACAGCGGAAGTCAAAATGGCAACAAACGTGACGATGACAAATGAGGAATTAATCAACTCATTTTTATTGGCGGATTTGGGCAGGTGTCGCATCAAACTTGAGCCTAATCCCAAACTGGTAAAGCTACTTAACAATGTCATGATAGAGATAAGGGTGGTAGCGATACCAACATATTCTGTTTTATACAAGCGCGCTATGAGTATCCAGAAGACAAATCCTAAGCCGCCCAATACGAGCGTGCCAGCCATAGTAAAGAGAGAGTTCCTATAAAGAGGATCGGTCATGACCTGCTGATACACATTTTTGACGTTTAGCGGGCCGAGCAATGTTTGCGGGGCTGTTTCAGTTGCGCGCTCCGAAATTGCTCCAGGCTCGAACTGGGGTGTTGAAGTAGAGGTGTTCTCGCCGAGAGAGAGCCGCTCCAGGCGCGTCTTTTTTGGTATACGTGGTGCAGGGGGAAGCTCGTGTCGTGCTGGCGCGGGGATACGTTGCAGAACCAGTGTGTCTTTTTGTGCAAACGAAAAGTCACTATACCCATCATCATCTGTCCACATTCATGAATCCCTAACCTCCGCCCTCCAACTTACATCCCCTCGATGCACCTCGATTATAAAAGCTGTGCTGGTAAATGTCAATGAACGATGAGTTGGTACCATACACCTGAGATTACTTCCTTCTTATATGTGCCCGCTCTTTTGGCGGTTTGACGAAATTATGCTACACTGCAAAGCAGAATGAATCATTGGCAATCGAAACGCGTTGCCAAGAAATGGGTGGTGTGGGAACAAGCGGTGATCGCACTTAGCTTGTGAAGTGGTAGTGTTTTGTTACCCTCTTCCTTTTCTTCCCAATTCACCAAAGGTGATATTTTCCGAAAATTGAACGCCTGTAGAGCGGCTTCGTCATGGTACCTTCATGGTTATGAAAGGTTTTATTGATGCGTCCAACAGTTAAACTGCTGTCCAAACTAGCACCTGTCATGATAGGGGTAGTCTTAGTGGTGGGGATGCTCGTTTTCTTCCAATTCAATAGAGCGGCTGTTAATAACGAACTGGTTGCGCTCTATCTCATTCCCCGACCTGAAAGACTGACAGAACTCTACTTCAACGATAATGCGCATTTACCAAGTTCAACTACGGGCAACCAAACAATACGTTTTGCCTTTGTTATCCATAACCTCGAGACGATGGACTACCGCTATGTCTACAAGATATCTATAAACGGGAACGGTACGAAGCAAGTTGTCGATAGCGGAAATGTCGTGCTTAATGATGGTCAATACTATGTCAAACAGGAAGAATTCAAGCTCATAAATTCGCCTGGAAGTCTAGAGGTCATTGTTGAGCTGCTCAACAAGCAACAAACAATAGATTTCTGGCTGGGGAAATAACGCGGTGAAAAAATTAACAGTTGTGATACCTGCATTAAACGAGGAAGAGGGGATTGGTTCCGTGCTCAAAGAGATACCAATATTTGTGCTTTGGGATATGGGCTATGAAACCGAAATCCTTGTGATTGATAACGGCTCAAAAGATCAAACGCGTCATATTGCAAAGCAACATGGAGCAACAGTCATCATCCAACCTGTTAGAGGATATGGCAATGCCTATAAAGCGGGATTTGCTAATGCAGGTGGAGACATTATCGCCACTGGTGACGCGGACTTTACCTATCCATTTGAAGATTTACCCGCAATCATCAAAAGAATGGAAAAGGAAGATTTAGATTTTATAAGTACGAACAGGATGAACTATGTTAATCAGGAGAATATGACAACGAGCCATATCTTGGGCAATAAGTGCCTCACAGTCATTGCCAAATTTCTCTTCGATTCCCCTTTTGTTGACTCCCAGTCTGGCATGTGGGTATTCAAAAGAGACATTTGGGATATGTTGGATGTGAGGTCCTCGGGGATGTCTTTCTCGCAAGAGTTGAAGATCGAGGCCTATATCCGTGGCTTCAAGTGTGCGGAAGTTCCGATTAAATACAGAATTCGTGCTGGCAATACAAAGCTGAATACATTCAGAGATGGAACAAAGGTAGTGGTGCAGCTCTTTCATAAAAAGCTGTTGACGCTCTTTTCTACTATCCCACCCACAAGGGAAATACCACGTGTGGCTGTCGAGGACACCATTGCGAAAGAAATGCAACGCGTGGCCGTGGAGGATACCATCGCGAAGGTTATGTAAGAACGGGTAGCAAGGGAATGGGGATTGGGTGTATACGGCTATGAAAATTTTAATTGTAACTCATTATTTTCATCCTCATATTGGGGGCATAGAAATTGTTGCTTATAACCAGGCCAAAGAATTAGTAAAAAAAGGTCATGAGGTGACAATTGTTACAAGCAAGCTGCATGACGAAAAAACAGTCGAACTGAAAGAAGGTATTCGAGTTGTGCGGGTACCTGCTTGGAATGTCCTTGAGAAAAAATTTGATGTACCCTACCCGATATTTTCTCCTCATTTAATCTCACTCATGAATAGCGAAATGAAAAGTCACGATATCATTCACGCACATGGAGTATTGTATTTAGGCTCGGCTATTGGCTCACTTTTGGCAAGGATCTATAAAAAACCACTCCTCGTCACTGAGCATGTCGGTTTTGTGACCTACAAAAGTTCCATTATCAATGTTGTTGAAAAAATTGCCTTCCTTACCATTGGCAAGATAACACTTGCTGGCAGTCAAAAAGTACTTGTATTAAGTACAAACACCAAGAATTTTCTAGCGTCTTTCACCGATAAGCCGATTGCATATCTAGCAAATGGTGTTGATACGAGTTTATTCAAACCGGCAAGCGCAAGCGTAAAAGTACAGCTACGAAAAAAACACCACTTGCCCTTGAACCGAAAGCTTGTGTTGTTCGTGGGAAGATTTGTGCAGAAAAAAGGGATTGACCTGCTCGTTAATGCAAAAACGCCTGAGTTCGATCTCGTGCTGGTGGGAGAGGGAAAGCTGCCAAAAAATGTAGAAAACACAGAAGGTATCTTTGTACTCAACTCCCTGCCACAAGAAAGCTTGGCAGAAATTTACCAAGCGTGTGACGTCTTTGTGCTCCCATCAAGCTGTGAAGGATTTCCACTTTCACTACAAGAAGCAATGGCTTGTGGATTGCCGTTAGTTAGCGCAGAGGAAAATATTACCACGGAATATGATAAAACAGCATTTGCTTCTCTGATCCAACTGTCACCTTTTGCTATCAAAGAAACAGTGAGTAAACTGCTCAACGATGATGCACTCAGAGGTTCAATGTCCAGCGCAGCCAGAAAGGTCGCAATTGCTGAATTCAGTTGGACAAAACATACTACATCGTTTCTTGGCTACACAAAAGGAGAAACGCTATCTTAATACCCACGATCATGCAAGTAATATCCTATTACCCTGAGAAAAAAACGCATGAAAACTGTGTTCCTCATCTCTTAAAGGAGGTACATTATGCTCATCGGTAAAAAAACACTCTTCTCTTCATTGCTGGGGATTGATCTCTTGGCCAATGTGCTTGAGCTTACACATGTCAATGTTCTGTATACAACGACGCTGATTGCACTCTGCACCTGCATTTTATTGCCAGGTTTCCTGATCTCATTGATTTTGCGCATTGGAAGGCTATCTTTGTGGGAGAACCTGCTCTTGATAGTCGGGCTCAGCATTGCCTTTTTAGAATTCGGTGGACTACTCTTAAATATCCTCTTGCCAGTACTGGGCATAAAAAATCCATTAGCATTTCAAAATCTCGTCATTGGTTTCGACGGTTATTTTTTATTGCTGCTTGTATTCGCATGGATGAGAACAGATCAATTTGTAGTGAAGGTAGAGCTTCCCAGGCATACGAACGGCGAAAAAATATTGTATGTTCTGCCTGTCTTCTTTCCTGTACTCGCCACATTGGGAGCTATTATTTTAAATAATGGTGGGAGCAATATTCTAACACTCATCCTATTAGGAGTCATAGCAAGCTACAGTCTGCTCCTGGTGCTATTTCACGACAAAATAGCGGTTGGCCTCTATCCTCATGCACTCTTTTTCATAGCATTAGCCTCTTTATTTACCACATCCCTGCGCAGTTGGTACATAACAGGGCATGATATTGAAACAGAATTTTACGTCTTCCAACTGACCAATACGCATCACATTTGGAATATGGCAATTTTCCAGAATGCGTATAATGCCTGCCTCAGCATCACGATACTGCCCACAATTCTAACCCATCTCTTAGCGATACAAGATATCTATGTGTATAAAGTTATTTTTCAAATTCTCTTTGCGACTGCACCGATCTTAGTTTTTTTCATTATGAGAAACTATACGACACCGATACTTGCTTTTTTATGCGCTTTCTTTTTCATGTCTTTCCCAGCATTTTTCAGTGATATGCCCATGTTAAATCGGCAGGAAATAGGCTTTATCTTCTTTGGTCTGGTGCTGTATATGATGCTCAAGCGCAACCAGACATGGCAATTTAACATAAAGTTTGGCGCACCGTCCCCTCCCGAACTCTCTATTTCGATGAGAAAGATATTGTTCGCTATTTTTGCGCTCGGCACTACCGTTTCTCACTACTCAACAAACTTTGTTTTACTAGCGTTAGTAGTATTTGTCTATCTCTCAACGTTATTCATTTCCTTGCCATTGGTAAAAAACATCTTTACTTCGCCGTTATCAAAGTTTCATACTCCACGAAAAAATACGTTTACGAATAAAGTGTTCCTCAGCTTACCACTCCTGTTGCTGCTCGCCTCAGGGACTTATATCTGGAATAATGTATACACAAACTCATCAAACCATACCGGCTCAGTAGTATTTGAGATTTTCAATAGCATACTTACACAATCGCATACCCGGTCAACCGATATCTCTTATAGCATCTTCTCTTTCCAGAAACCTGACCCCCAAAAACAGATTCAGAATTATATTCAAAGCGTTACCAACGCAACTCATCAGGGCAACGTAAACAGCAGTCCTTTCTATAGTAAGGCCATAACGAGTACCTATCCGAGCTATGCAATTCCGCAAGAACAACTGGCACCAACACGATTGGGGAATTTGTTATCTTCTTTCTTTGCCCCAGTATTCGCTATTCAGGCAGGATTAAGATCACTTTCTGCTGCATTCATGCAGATTTTCGTCTTCATTGGTTTGCTAGCAATCTTCTTTTTGAAGAACAAAAAGCCGCTTGATCTGCAATATTTGCTGCTCTGTTTTGGTGCTATTTTGCTGCTCATGCTTGAAATTATCCTACCATCTCTATCAATAGAGTATGGATTACTGCGCATGTTTCAGCAGTTTCTTTTTGTGCTTTCCCTGCCGATCGTACTGGGCCTTAGTTCAATACTTTTTTTTGTGAAAGAGCAAAGAAGAATACTTTTTGTCGGTGTAATAGCAATCATTTTCTTTTTGAACTTAACAGGATTTATTGCACACCTCACGGGAGATTACTACCCTCAAATGGCCCTGGATAATGCGGGCTTATACTATGACGCCTATTATGTTCATAAAACAGATGTACTTACGATAGTCTGGCTCGCAAAGAATAATGTCAATAATGACCCGGTAGACGCTGATGCATCGGGCACAAACAAATTAAAAACGCTTGGAAATATAAGTGCTGCAAACGCAATTTTCCCGGCAATAATCCGAAAAGATGCTTATGTGTATCAGAAAGTTTCAAATCATGAAGTAGTTGACATCGATGAAAACCTCATGGTTTGCAATTCTTCTAAACCCTTCTTAGATAGAAATAAGAATCTTGTCTATAGTAACGGCCAAAACAATATTTACAGATGATCTTTGTATGTAGGAGATGTCTGAAGCATGCTTAAAATAACTCAAACTAAACCCACTATCGTACAAGTGACATCCTATTACCCACCGCATCTGGGCGGCATGCAAAATTGTGCGGCGCAGATTGCTGAGGGGTTTGTGGATAAAGGATACGCGGTGTCGGTCTATACGTCGGACACGGGGTATTCTGGCAACACAGGGAGGCACACAAAATCGCAGGTGCATTATTTGAAATCGATTGAATTTGCCCATACGCCAATTATTTTTACGCTCTTTTTTCGGCTTTTCGCGCTGCCGCGTCATTCTCTTATCCATCTGCATGTAGCCCAGGCATTCTCGCCAGAGATTGTGTATTTGATCTCCAAGTTAAAAGGAATACCGTATATCGCCCATATCCATTTGGATGTAGATCCATCTGGCCCCTTCGGGTTTCTACTCGGTACTTATAAGAAATTGTTTCTGAAAAGGGTGTTGCAAGCGGCAGCCAAAATTGTTTGCCTCTCGGAGTCGCAGAAGATGCTGATCGCAGCAAAATATACACTTCCATTGGAAGCTATTGTAGTGATACCGAATGGTGTGGCTGAAACCTATTTCATAGCAAAAAAAACGAGCGAAAATATAGTGCCACATCTGTTATTCGTGGGCCGCTTGACATCTCAGAAAAACCTCTCGTTGCTCATTGAAGCCATTTCACACATGCGAGCCAAGGTCTTTTTGGATATTGTGGGTGAAGGAGAACTGAGGAAGAACATAGAAGCTTTAATTCAGAAGCACAAACTGCAAAATGTTCACCTCCACGGTCAAAAGATCGGGAGAGAACTGATTGAATTTTACCAGTCAGCAGATATCTTTGTGCTTCCTTCTTTAAAGGAGGGATTTTCACTTTCGATGCTTGAAGCACTCGCCGCTGGCCTGCCTGTGGTCGCATCCGATTTGCCTGAGATGCGGCCTATCCTTGGCGAATGTGGCGTGCTCATTCAAGAACCGACGGCCATAAACTACGCAAAAGCCTTAGACACACTGCTCTCAAATAGAGAGACGATGCGGAACTTAAGCACGTTATCCGTGCAAATGGCGCGCTCTTACTCATGGGAGAGAGTCCTGGATTGCATAGAAGACGTTTATAAGGAGATGTCTGAAGCATGCTTACAATAACTCAAACCAAACCAACAATCGTGCATGTCACCTCCTATTACCCGCCTCACCTCAATGGTCTGGGTGGCCAGGAAAAAGGGACAGCACTGAGAGCAGAGAGATTTGTCGACAGAGGATACGCAGTGTCGGTCTATACCTCTGACGTGGGCTATACGCGCAACGCGGAGATTCGCTCGAAATCACAAGTGTATTATTTGAAATCGATTGAATTGGCGCATACGCCAATTATCTTTACGCTCTTTTTTCGGCTTCTGGCACTGCCGCGTCATTCTCTTATCCATCTGCATGTAGCCCAGGCATTCTCGCCAGAGATTGTGTATTTGATCTCCAAGTTAAAAGGAATACCGTATATCGCCCATATCCATCTGGATGTAGATCCATCTGGCCCCTTCGGTTTCCTCCTTGAGCCGTATAAGAGATTGTTTCTCAAACGGGTGTTGCAATCGGCAGCAAAAATCATCTGTATATCAGAAGCGTATCAGAAGCTTATCTCTTCCAAATATGCATTACCCTTGGAAGCTATTACGGTGATCCCTAATGGTGTGGCTGAAGAGTATTTTGTGGAGAAAAGAACGAGCGAAAACGCTGTTCCACATCTGTTATTCGTAGGCCGCTTGTCGATTCAGAAAAACCTTTCGCTGCTCATCGAAGCCATCTCGCAAATGCAAAGCCGTGTTATTTTGGACATCGTAGGCGAAGGGGAACGAAGGAAAGACTTGGAAGCTTTAATTCAGAAGCACAAACTGCAAAATGTTCATCTTCATGGTCAAAAGACTGGTAGAGAGCTACTTGAATTTTACATGTTAGCAGACATATTCGTGCTTCCTTCCTTCAAAGAGGCTGGTCTCCCTAATTCGATGCTTGAAGCACTCGCCGCTGGCCTGCCTGTGGTCGCATCCGATTTGCCTGAGATACGGGATAACATTCATGATTGTGCTCTGCTCATCCAAGAGCCGAATGCCACAAACTATGCAAGAACATTAGATGAACTTTTATCAAATAAACAGGCCCTCCAAAATATGAGTGTGTTATCAGTGCAGAAAGCACGGGAGCGTTCATGGAAAAACGTCTTGGATGCTACAGAAGATCTTTATAAGCAGGTTAAACCTGATTAGCGGTAAAAAACACTCTTTGCTTTAGCTGTGCTTTGAAAAGGTGTTTGAGTGGTGAGTAGGAATAATAATGGAGGAACAAAAATGAAGATACTAAAAATAATCAGTGCAGGATATGTAGCTGGCGGTGCAGAGAATGGCGTCGTAAAAATAAATCCCTACTTTAGAGATAAAGGTCATAGCATTAAAATTCTTGCAAGTGATATGGGAGCGAATAAAAAACATTTTCATGATTATGTTTTTAAGAGTATCGGCCCACATAGCCCAATAAAAGTATTGTTATTTCTTTTTCATCCGTTTTCATTTTTAACTCTGAAAAAAGTATTAAAAGAATATAAACCAGATATTGTACACCTTCATACCATGACGCAAATTACACCATCTGTACTGTTTTTACTCAAAAAGTACCCTACAGTAATGACCCTGCATGGACCTGAAACATTTCTCAGTAAACTATTAATTTGGTATCTGAAACCTTCGCATTTTAAAAATGACTTTTATGACAAAAAAAATCTGACTATGTTAGGGAAGTTAACATACGTGTATTTTAATTACATTCAGAAAACGGTCTACAGATTCGGCCTTAAGAATGTCGATGCCTTTATTGCCCCAAGTAAATATATTCAGAACTTAGCGCAGTCGGATGTTTCACCAATCATTCATGTACCTAATTTCGTTGAAGCGCGCCAATTTCATGAATTAACG
The DNA here is from genome assembly GCA_038199755.1 of Ktedonobacterales bacterium. GTDB lineage: Bacteria > Chloroflexota > Ktedonobacteria > Ktedonobacterales > Ktedonobacteraceae > JBBPYR01. The sequence goes on from JBBPYR010000105.1 coordinate 10,275, forward strand.
AATAATTATAACTTGCTTTTTGTTGGACGTTTGGAAAAAATGAAGGGAGTGGAATTCTTAATACAAGCGATGGCTTTCATTATCAAAGCATTTCCACAAGCGACATTGACGATTATTGGTGATGGCTCGGCGAAGACAGCCTTATTGAATACAGTAAAAGATTTACAAATGGATAAATATATACAATTTATCGGTTGGATGGAAAATAAAGAACTCGATACCTATTATGAAAAAGCTAGCATTGTCGTTATTCCATCTTTCTGGCCAGAAAATTTTCCGACTGTTTGCAATGAAGCCATGAGTATAGGAAGACCTGTAATTGGAACAAATATTGGAGGGATCCCAGAAATTATTGATGATGGAGTAAATGGCTATCTTGTCGAACCTCAAAACCCAGCACAAATAGCGGAAAAAGTATGCAATTTGTTTTTGGAGGGAGAATTATTAATAAAAATGGGGAGAAATGCCCGAAAAAAAGCGGAAGTGTTTAGCATAGAAAAACATATGGAGGATGTGGAAGCAGTTTATAAAGGGATACTGAATAAGTATGAATTAAAGAATTGTCCAAATCATAAATAAACATGCAAAGAAGAAAACGATATGTAGAGAGATGCGGTTAATGGAAACAGAGAAGAGTCGCCCAGAAGTGAACAAGAAAGAGAGCATGCCATGAAAGTCTGCCTCGTGGCATCCTACTTTGCACCAGCGCGTGGAGGAGGAGAAACGTTCACGCTCCAAACATGCAAATACTTGCAAGAGGAATACGGCCACGACGTCTTCGTCGTCACGACAAGACACGAGCATGGTGCAATGCTCATCGAGGAGAGAGTAGGCTTTAAGACGTACACATTGCCAGTAGACATGAAACTGTCTAACACGCCAATAGGTTTTAGCTGGCACAGGAAGTTACGCGAGATATTCGCAAGCGAGAAGCCGGACGTTATCAACGCGCACATACCTGTTCCTTTCTTGGCTGACATCGCTGAACGATCACGCGGTCATATCCCTTTTGTGTTGACTGTCTATAATGACATCGAGAAAGCGACGTTTCTCGGTAAACTTCTGTGTGCAGGCTACTACCGCGCACTGGGGAACAAGACGCTTAAACAAAGCGACGGCATTATTGCTCTCTCCGATTATTACGTAGACTCCTCGCGCCGCCTGAGTGCTCAACGTGCAAAGCTGACCATCGCCACGTGCGGTGTGGACACTGATCTATTTCATCCACAGTCTTCACATGGCCTCGTCGCACGCGAACGCTATAAGGATCGGCGGATCGTTCTCTTCGTGGGGTCGATGGATGCCAGCCATGCTCACAAGGGACTCGACATTCTCATCCGTTCCATTGCTCTGCTTCGAGAGCGATACGAGCATATTCTTCTGCTCGCGGTGGGCAAGGGCGATGCGATTGCCAGCTATCAAGCATTGGCGAATAGGTACGGCCTCGCCGATCATATTCTGTTCCCTGGCCCAGTTGAAGACGGTGAACTGGCAGACTTCTATCGTTCCGCGGACGTGTGCGTTTTGCCATCCACCAATCGGTCTGAGGGTTTGGGTTTGGTGCTAATAGAAGCATCAGCATGTCAGACGCCAATTATCGGAACGCGCGTAGGCGGCATTCCCTTCGCGGTTCAGGATAACATGACAGGTCTTTTGGTGGAACCTGGAGATGTCAACGCGCTAGCAGGAGCGATAGAGTGCATCTTGGCAGACTCCGAGCTAGCAGCTTCGTTGGGCAGCAACGGCCATCGACGCGTGAAGGAGCACTTCACGTGGGGTGCCTCTGCCGAAGGAACGAACAACGCGCTTTTGAACGCAGTATATGGTCATCCAGGTGACCAGTCGGCTGTCGATGGAAACGCGTGAGAAAGATGAAAGTAGAATAGAGGGAAGGAAAGATCTTGAAGATCTTAGTCGTTAATACTTACGTTCGCGAGAATGCTGGTGATGCAGCATTGCTTAGTGTCATTTTAGAACAGCTTGCGGAAGCCTTTCCCGGTAGCGAGATAAGTGTGTCGGGAATGGAAAATCCACAGCGGTTCGCAGACTTCGAGGGGACAAGAAATCTTGGCTCGCTGCATCGCTGGACTTCTGACGAGGAGATTTCGCGACCTAAGCGGATAGCACGGAAAATAGTAGTGGGATTGATAGGGCTCTTTTGGTTCCGTGGTCCGAAGAAGGTGTGGCACTTAGTCGAACGGTGTTTGCCAGGTGAACCTCGCAGTCAGCTCAGTGCGCTCAGAACCGCAGACCTCGTCGTTGGGGTTGGTGGAGGATACATGCAAGGTGCAAAAGGCATCAGAGGGGATATGAGCGTCTTCTTTCTCTTGCTCCCACTGGTCTTGACCAAACGCTTAAAGACGTCGCTGTTTTTGGCTCCACAGTCATATGGGCCTTTTAGCAGGAAGTGGCAGGAAAGAGCTGTAGTACGCGTTCTTCGTGGCATCAATGCAGTTTTCGTGAGGGAAAATGTCAGTATGATGTTACTCGAGAGTCTAGGGGCTAAGCCGCAACGTCTTAAGAGAGCAGTCGACTCCGGATTTGCGTTCGAGAGTAACTCAACGCGCGACTGGCGAAAGTATCTTTCGGCTGACCGCAAAATTCCGCTGGTTGGCATGACTGCCCGCCAATGGCTTGAGCCGATGGCTCAAGCGCAATATGAAGGAGCACTGAGTTTGACAGTGGATCACATTCAAACTGCTTATGGGAACCGTGCAATACTTATTCCGCAGGTGATGTCAAATTACCAGCAAGACGACGATCGCATTGTGCAAAGTCGCATCGCGGCCAAGTGTGCCCCCGAATGTAAGCCCGCGAACCTCATTGATGCGCATAATTACCATGAGCTGAAGTCGCTCTACGGGAGCCTTGACTACTTTATTGGTACCAGATTTCATTCCGTGATTTTCGCGCTGACCAGTTTTGTGCCGTGTATCGCCATTGAGTGTGAACACAAAACGAGCGGCATCATGAGAGAACTAGGACTTCAGCGATGGGTCGTTCCGATTGAAGAGGTGACAGCAGAACGTCTCCAGGTGCTGTTCGATGAGCTTCTTCGGGAAGCTGACTCGTACCGGGCGCATTTGCATGAGGTTATTCCACCCTATGTACGTCAATCGAGAGCATTTGTGTCAACCTTGAAGGAGTATGCTTGTCGAGAAGACCTCTAATAACGTTTTCAAATGAATCCACTGTACGCTTTTAGTAACAAGGGCAAATAGAGACCGATCTTTGTTAGCTATTAGGAAGATGAAGGGTAAAGTCGATGAAGGGTAAAGTCAATGCAATTTCTCATGAGTATCAGCGTCAATTGCCATACGAAAAGCGATCTGGAAATAGATTTGCTCAAAGATCAACTATAACATCCGCTTTAGGCATGATATGCCTCTTTATTTTGCTTACGGCCATTGTTTTTCCGGGATCGTTCAAGTGGCAAAATTTTTTCCCCGCCCCTCCAGGTTCGTCTTATGCAGGTTCGTCTCATTTAGTTTCTTCTCATGAAGTTTCTCAGTCTATCAAATGGGGTCTTGCTTTCGATGATGAATTTACTGGATCAACCATTGCCCAACGTAAATGGAATATAGAAAACATGGGTCATGTAGGCTATCAAAACTGTTGCTTGGGTTACGGGTTGCAATATTTCACGCCAAATGCGCTCTCGCTGGTAAATGGGTCGCTTCAGATTACAACCAAAAACCAGACTGTGGGAAGATATAAGTATACATCCGGGGCGATAACTACAGAGAACAAGTTTAGCTTCTTATATGGGCGTATAGATTTTCGGGCTAAGTTGCCAAGAACACAGGGGCTTTGGCCTGCTATTTGGTTACTCCCAAATGGAAGCCGTGGCAATGCTTCTTTTGAAATAGATGTTATGGAACTGTTAGGGCAAGACCCTACAACAGTTCATATGACGAACCATTGGGGGAAAAAAGAGATATACGCTTCTTATAAAAGTTCAGATTTTTCGCGTAGTTATCACGTTTTCAGCATGATCTGGTTACCACAAAGTATTACCTGGTATGTTGATGGTGCAAAGGCTTTCCAAACCTCAAAGGGCATCTCAAATAAGCAAATGTACCTTATCATTAACTCCTCCATAGGAGGTGCTTGGGTAGGTCCACCAAATAGGACCACTGTCTTACCCCAGTTGATGAATATTGATTATGTGCGCATATATAAACCTCTATCGAAATAATAATAAGTAAGTATAGTCTACTTGACGGATTTGCTTGCTATCTCATACAATCAGGCTAGAGGAATGGATGCCCCTGGTGGGCAACCTGATGCATGTTGTGACACTTTTTATAGAGCAGGGGGTGCAGATCATGTCTACATCATCGAACAGTGATGAATGGCTGAGCCTACGCGAGGCCGCCGACATGCTGGGTATGCACCCCGCGACGGTGCGCCTATGGGCCGACCGCAACGAACTGCCATCGCGCCGCACCAATGGCGGTCATCGCCGTTTTAGTCGCACCGACATCGAGGCACGTCTGCGCCAACAAAGCGAGCAGAAACCCAATCCCGCCGCACAGTTATTGATTCAGAGCGTGCTTGGACGAGTGCGTATCGCCTTTACCGACGGCACGCTGAACACGCTGCCATGGTATCAACACTTTAATGAGCCAGCGCGTGACGCCTACCGCAGCTTGGGTCGGCGCGTGCTCGAACTCTTGTTGCGCGCCATCCACGATGGCACACGGAAAGACGATTTACGGGCCGAGGCCATTCTGCTCGGTAGCGAGTACGGAGCTGTTACATATACAGAACATGTACCGGTCGCGGACGCGGTACGGGCCTTCCTCTATTTCCGCACGCTGATAGATGAAAGTGTACTGCAATTGGCAGAGGTGCGTGGGAGTCGCGACCATCAGGATATCCCCTGGGTTGAAAGCCTCTATCAGATACAAACCATCACCAACGAAATTCTACCCGCATTGATCGAAGCAGCCCTCGGAGTGCCTACCCCATAGCCAATCTCAGTTGGAACAAATACCCCTTTACAACGTCTACTACTATAATGACGTGTTATTACCTTTTTTACGTATTGTCGTGGTTGATCGACCTATGTTATCGTTAGATCAAACGTAAGCTCAAGCTTTCTCATAAGCCATGCCAGCACAAAGATACCTTAGAAGGGGGCGTATATTCATGCCAACACATCAATACAGGGAGAACGATGGCTCCCTCTCGCCAGCACATGGACCCGTATCTCCCAGTCACAAACTCCCTTCACATACTGGCCAATCCGAAAAACGCACTCCCCTGCCCGAAGCTTCCGACGCTCTTTTAGCAACTCTATCAGCTCAATCCGTTGTACGGCAGCACGTTGCCACCATCCAGGCACCAGAGGCAAAAACTGCCAGGGCTACCGTGCGGGCAAAACATCTGCGCAAGGTGTTCCTACGTCACCTCTCGCGCAAACATCTACGTCAATCACGGGTACAGGTGCAGCGGAGCCGCAAGCGACTCTGGCTTACCATAAGCGCGACTGTCTTTTCCTTCTTACTGGTCTTCTTATCCCTGACGGGCACGGGTGCCTTCTACGCCTATCGTTTCTATAGCGATACCCAGACAAAATATATTCCGCAGGTCTTGACGCTGCACGACCTACTGCCCAAAGACAATCTCAAGATGGTTGATAGTAAAGGTGTGATGATCGCGCAATTGACGGATCAGGGCGTGCATACCACGGTAACCTTCGATCAGGTTTCTTCCCATTTAGTTGATGCAACGGTGGCAACGGAGGATAAAAATTTCTGGACGAATCAGGGCATCGATATTCTGCGTATCATTCGTGCCGCCCTGGACAACCTGCAACATGGGCGTGTGGTGGAAGGTGGCAGCACCATCACCCAGCAGTTGATCAAAAACTTGATCGTTGGTAACGAGACGACGGTTGAGCGCAAACTAGAAGAAATTGTTCTCACGCCGCAGGTCAATAGCCATTATAGCAAGCGCGATATCATGCAAATGTACCTGAACAGCATCTACTATGGTGAGCTGGCCTATGGGATTGATGCCGCCGCCACCATCTACTTTGGTTTAGAGGACAAACCAGGCAAGTCAGCTGCCCAACAACTGGATATTGCACAATCGGCCATGCTCGCGGGCATCCCCAGTTCACCCTACGCCCTTGACCCCATTAAACACCCAGTAGCCGCCTTCACACGCTTCCAAGTTGTGCTCAATCTGATGGTCAACCAGGGTTATATCACAAAAGTACAGGCCCTTGACGCCATAAAAGAGGCGCAGGGCACACATTTCTTCAAATCCGCTCCAAGCCTGCGTAATCGCGCCCCCCATTTTGTGAACTTTGTGCTTTCGCAGTTGCAGGACATCTTCAAAATCAAGAAACGCAGCGATCTTTCGCGCTCTGATATGATTATTACCACCACGCTCGACATCGCCTTGCAAGACAAAATACAAAAAATCGCCCAGCAGCATATCGCGGACCTGCGTGATGCGCATAACCTGCATAATGCCGCCGAGGTGTTGATTGACTTCCATACGGGGGCTATCATCTCGCTCTTGGGTAGCATCGATTACAATAATGATAGCATCAACGGTAAATTTGACGTTGCCACGCAAGGCTACCGTCAGCCTGGCTCATCCTTTAAGCCCTATGTGTATGTCACCGCGTTTCAGCAGGGTGCCTCGCCCGCGCAGGCTATCGATGACAAGCCGCTGACCATTTACCTGCCCGACTCGGTTCCCTCGACCTTCACGCCGCACAACTATGATGGCGGCTATCACGGACACATGACGCTGCGTTGCGCCCTGCAAAACTCGCTCAACGTGCCCGCCGTCAAAGTCTTGCAGCATGTCGGCATTGATAAGGCGATGCAAACGGCGAAAAATATGGGCATTAGCAGCTATGAGGGCACACCTGGTTATTCGCTTGTACTCGGTGGTCTGGGTGTGCGCCTGCTCGACCATACCTCGGCCTATGGCACCTTTGCCGATGGGGGCGTTCATATGCCCTACTACGCCGTGCAAAAGGTGAAGTTTGCCAGTTCGGGCCTGACCTATGGCCACGCCAACAATCCCGGTAAACGAGCGATTAGCCCCCAACTGGCCTACATGATGACTAGCGTGCTGAGCGATAACGGTTCACGGTTGCCGGAGTTCTACGATTGCAATGTGCTCCAACTCTACGCTAACTCGCAGGATAATTGCTGGTATGGTAATCGTGGGGCGGTGCGGCCCGCTGCCGCCAAGACTGGCACTACCAACGATTTCCGTGACAACTGGACGGTTGGCTACACCAGTGACTATGTCATGGGCGTGTGGGCTGGCAACGACGACAACACGCCCATGATCAATGTCACAGGCGTTCAGGGTGCCGCTCCCATCTGGCATGACGCTATGTTGCTGGCGGAGCAGGGCAAGCCCATACGCGACTTCGCCAATCCGGGCGGACTGAATTGGAATAAAATTACCTATCCTGATGGCGTCCAGACCAGCGACTGGTTCCTCCCCGGCACAACACCAGTCTTCACGATACCCACGGCGACCACCATGCCGACGACTGTGGTAACACCGGGTGCCACGCCAACTCCTGGCAATGGCAAACCTACCCCGCCGCCCGCGAAGGCACTGGCCAATCCCTACTGCCCTAGCAGCTACACATTCGTGGCACCACCCCCGTTCGATAATAGCACCGCCCTCGGTTGGTGGTAAAAAGAAAAGGCTGTAAAAGAGAGCGCATGGCAGAGCGGATTTTCCGCTCTGCCATGCGCTCTCTTTTCTGGCTGCGTTTATTCTCTGCGGGCGGTAACGGCGGCTACTACTACGGTTGCGTCGACTTCGTTGTCCTCGTCCTCTGCGAATTCGAGCGTGAGTGGCTCGGTCTGGGGAAATGCCGCTGCTGATGGCGTTTGCACCACGGGCAGATTGCTTTCAATCACCATACCATTCTCCATAGAGATATGATAGGGGAACATGGTCTGGTCGAAGGCACTGCTCTGCGAGACGAGCAACACCTGCTCAAAATGTTGGCTTAACACTTCCCCTGTGACCACATCCATCAACGATTGGGTGCGACCGCTATCAAAATGGCTGAGTGGCTCGTCGAGAATGACAAAGCCCGGTGCCAGCCCCAGTTCACGCGGCAACACCGCAATCGCAAAAGCAAGCCGAAGCGCAAGTGAGAGTTGATCGGCAGCACCACCAGAGAGGGCCGATGGCGAGATATAGTCACCCGCCGCGCTATCCCATACGCTCAAATGGATGGCACCACCACTCGTCACGCCCTGCTCTGGCTCCGTTGTCAAATGCACATCATGATAACGACTGCCAGTAAGCATGGGCAATACCTGCTGCATATAATATTCTGTACGTGGCAAGAGTTTCTGCATCAAGCGTTTATTTACGGCCTTAACAAGCTGATTACCGCGCTTCTTCGTCTCAAACGAGCGTTCCTGCTGCTCCATGCGTGCCCGCGCCTGCCCAAGATCAAGTACGATGTCACCTGTATGGAGTTGTTCCTGTAACAGGCTGACTTGCGCTTCCATTTGTACCAACTCCTGTGTCAGCTTCGCTTGCTCTTGCTCCAAATGGGAACGGTCTTTCACTGTGTACACATCAAGCAACGACCACACTGCAATCATAGCTTCACGCGTATAGTGTTTGGGGCGAGAGAGCTTATGCTGTAGCAGGAGCGCATCAATACGCTCCTGTGCCAACTCGATATCCTGGCGACAAAGAGCGATTTTTGCCTGTATTGCGCCCTCTTGCAGATGAAGTTTCTCCAGTTCCTGCCCCGTTCCTTGCTCATCAGCCTCGTGCAACTCACGTTGGCAGCGACTGCGCAGGCCGGTCAGCGTCTCGGCAAAGGGATTGGCGGGTACAATCCAGCTGCCCAGGATATTACTGCTTTTTGCTAATTGTTTGTACAACTCACCCAGCGATGCTTGACGCTCTTTGACAACATTCTGATAGTGTAGCTTTTTCGCATCAAGTGTCACCTTGTTCACTAAATCTAAGTTTAATTCTTCTAGTTGCTTGCGTGCGGCCACCTCCGCGCTATTGACTGCCGTTTGCCCGAAAAGCAAACCTAACACTTTCACGCGTTGACGAAGTGAGTCTTGCAACGTTTGTAGCGCGGTACGCAAGCCATGTTGTTGCTCACGGATGCGCTCCAGTTGTTGCGCGGGAGTATTCTTTTCATAGTTCGCCAGGCGTTCTTCCAACGTTCGTCTGCGCTCTAGCAAGCTATCCAGTGCTGCCTGTTGGACTTGCATTCGCGGTTGCAGTTCTCCACTATCGAGATGCACGTTCAGGCTATCAAAGGTGGTACCGCTCTTGCTACTTTGCTTGCCCGCAGGCATGGGTGTGTTAGCAAGGGCGGCAAGTTCACGCTCGGTGGCCTGGATGGTACTCTCTACCAACGACTCAAGTTTAGGAATGCCAGCTTCGCTTTCATCTGCTACATCGGGAGTTGAAAGTAGGCCAGAGGAGCTAATGGTGCTACTGGACACGGGTACGCGAACGTTAATACTTGATTGAGGCAATCCTTCTTGTCCAGCCAGCACCACAATTTCTTGCTGCATGCGTTCAACTGCGATCTGATCGGTGCGCAATGTGCTGTCAAGCTCGTCCCAACCCTCTTGCACGCGTCGCTCATCCAGTTGCACACGCTCTCTACGTAGGCTTGCCACCGCTTCCATCGTTACATTCACCTGGTTACGCGCTGCATTCGCGGCGTCACGCTTTGTTTGCAACTGCTTTTGCATGTCCGACAGGCTCACACCTGCGCCGGGTATCTGCTGCACCATATGTGCGGCTTCTTCTGGTGAACGTGGTAGGATGCCGCCAAGTGACTGTATTTCATGCTCAATCTGTGCGAGCACTTCCTGGTTTCCATTCATGCGGATGGCAGACTCACGTGCCGCCACCATCATGCTTACCGTGTTCATCGCCTTCTGCATCTGCTGATCTGCCAGCGTCTCCTCTTTACGCGCTTTTCCGTAACTCTGGAAGCTGACACCCGCCACACCCGCAGACGCTAGAGCAACAATAATGGAGATCACGGCGATCACCGCCATCGTGCGCACCTCGGCAAAGGCAACAATGGCACAAAGCACAAAAAGCACACCACAGATGCTCGAAACAATCAGATGCTTGCGCGCAACACCACGCGCCTCTAGAGCGGCCAGCGTAAAGCGTTCTTGCTGCTCGTGGGCGGCACGCACATGTTGTTCAGCGTCGGTCAGCCCCTGTGATAATCCCTTGAGGCGTTGCCACTCTTCCAGTTGACGACGCAAACTCAATTGACGCCAACGTTTCTCTAACGTCTCCGCCTCTTGCTGCGTTTGTTTCGCCTCGTCCTCCACAAGTTCCAACTCTTGCTCGGTATCACGAACATGCTGCTGCACTTTATAGAGATGACGTTCATTCTCAGCCGCGCTTTCTTGCAGCTTGAGATGTTGCGCGTACCGCTCCTCCACCTGTCGCAACACGGCTAAGCGCTCTGAGAGTGCTTTCATACGCTCAAGCCGTTCCTCTAACAAGGGGCGATTATGGCGACGACGCTCCTCTAAGGCTTCCTGAGCCTGTTGTGCCAGGGTCAGACGCTCCTGGGTTTCCGCTACGCGTTTCTGCGTGTCTAACACCTGCTCGTTCAGGCTAGCTAGCTCACTCTGTAACGCTTCATAATTTTCGACATCGCGTTCTAAGACTTTGATGGTTTCAACGGTGCTTAAAAGATCGCTTGACATGCGTTGCAAGGTGCCAAACATTTTCATGAGTTCAGCCAGTTCAGCAACACGCTTTTCTTGTGCCGGGAGTTCTTCCTGCTCACGATGTTCCAGTTCGGCAATCTGTTTTTCCAACTGCGGTAGCTCATACTTTGCCTCTGCGATAGCTTCATAGGCGGCGATAATCTCCGCAAGCGTCGTGTCGGCCTTTTTCAGATGTTGGATACGTCCCTGCCGATTCTTTAATTCGTGGTTGCGCGCTGCTATTTGCGCCAATGCGCTCTCTTGCTCTGTCATCTCGCCTTGCTGCTGCTCTATCTCGGTCAGACCTTCATCAACGGTAACCGCGGCAAGAGCAGTTGCTATCTGTGCCAACCGTGTGCGTTGTTCTGGTAGATGTGCCTGCGTTTCCGCCAGGTGTAAGCGTTCAGTAGCTTCTGCTAACAGGCGTTCATCATAGGGAGTAACCTTGAAATGCTCGGTCGTGCGCGTCAGTTGTTCGAGACCAAGTAACTTACGCACCGTTGCTTCGCGCTCCGTTCCAGGTAGCCGCTCCAGGCGACCCAAGCCCTTTTGCTCGATGAAGCAGGTGTTACGCAAGGCCTCACCGTCCATCTGGCCAAGCTCTTTGAGAATGCGCTCGTTTGCCAGCATCAGGTTGGTGATTGGCCCCTCTTCCGCTTGGCCTAACTTACTGAGAGAAAGTGCGATGGTTTGCCCTTTGCCTCGTTCGATGGTACGCGTCACCGTCATTTCGGTGGCACCGATGGCACAGGTTAGCGTCACAAAGGCGTTCTTTGCTCCATAGAGAATCAGGTCGTCCAACCATTGTCTTTTGCGTTCGCTAAACAAAGGTTCGCCATAGAGCACAAAATAAATACTTTCGAGCAACGCCGATTTGCCCGCCTCGTTTGGGCCTTGAATCAAAATACTGCCGCGCTGCGGAAAGTGCAGGTTCACTTCTCGTAAGAGTCTAAAACGATCAACGGTTAAATGCTTTAGAATAATCATACCGTACCCACCTCACGGACGTTCTTCACGCCTTGGTAGAGACGCATCTCGTTGTGCCTGTTATCAAGTGTTAGCAAGAGTTCTTCTTTTGTCGCACGCAGTGCCTTTTTCTCACCCTCGTCTCCTGCCAGCGCGATCCATTCATCGACAAGGGCAACCAGTTCTTCGCGGGGAGAGAAGCGTTCGACACGTTCACTCGTTTCGCCAGAGGCTACTTCAGACTCTGCATGCAATAAAAGCGCGCTATCATCAATGGCCAGCGCGAAGCAGTGCTCTTCGCCATAGCGACGAATGCGGTTCAAGTCGAGTTGATGATAATGCTTGCGCGTCAGTTCGCCCTCTAGTCGCAGTTGTATCATGGCTTCGGCATTACAAAGTGGACGCAAGCGGGCAAGAATACCCTCTGTGGGGTCATTATCTGTTTTTTCGTGTGCATCATCAGGCCAGAGCTCTGTAGTAGCTATCACGAGGCGATGGAGTTGTAATGTCTCGACGGTAATATGATTGCACCAACGTACACCATCCGCTGCCAGACCCATAAAGACAAAGCCGGGAGCCGCTTCAGGGGTGCTAAAATCGACATGCTGTGTCGAGCCAGCCACGATGATCTCTGTCTGACCAATGCGTGTACGACTATAGTTATGATGGTAGCCAGCCAGGATGTACGCAAAATCACTTTGCCTCCGAATGCTGCTACGAGCTACCTGCGAGCGCGTTTCCAAGTGTGAGGAACCAACTACTGAATTGCTAAAGCCTTCAATAGGAGCATGCATAACCAGAATTGGCAGATGGGCACGCTCGATTTCATCGCGAACGCGCAAACGCGCCAACGGATCGCCTTCTTGACCCACGAGCATGCCCAGGCCACATATCCCCACCAGCACACCGTGGATGTTTATAAGCACTGGCTCTACTGGTTCTTGCTGTGTTACAGGCGGTAAATAGTGCAATGCCCCCAGATTCGCATAGCTCAACTGAGGTGCTGGTATTATTTCACCTGACACCGACTGCGCTGTTCCTGGCGTATCATGCATGCCACCGAGCGCAAAGGTCTCTACACCTGCCTGTTTCAACCTTGCCAGTCGCTCTGCTACAAAGCTACGATCCCGTTCATCAGGTGTCACCGTATCAAACAGGTCCCCCGCCTGAATAAAGAGATCAACGCCTTGCCCAACCGCGAAGTCTGCCGCTTGCTGAAAAGCTGAGCGCAACCGTCGTTGTCGCTCCTCGCGTTTGCGTGGTTGTTGTCCGAAGGCTGTGTATCCCAGGTGGTTGTCAGCGGTGAGTACAACCGTGACAACATCATCAGTAGGTTGCTTGGGGGTTGTTTGTGCTACTTGGTCTTTTTCTTTCGTATTCTCAGTCATTCCTTTTGCTTCCCTATTTCCACCAGGCAGTGTACCAAAATGAGCCATTCTCACACTTGTTATCGTGAGTCTAACACAAACTCTACGAATACAAAGAAAAATCCCCCCAAAAAAGGACTATTTGGGGGTTGAGAAGATGGTCTGCGGTTGGGTATGAGAAAGCAACCGTCCAAATAGCTTGCATTGGACGGTTGCTTTCTGCTATCTAAGGCTTAGAGCACAAACAATCCTCTATTTAATATATCCTTGGCATCCCATTGTTTTTTTAAGGCACGCATTACCCCTAACCCTTCGGGTTGGTAGCCCCACTTATCAATGTCTGTTATGCCTTCGGGCAGGGCAAGCACTAGCGCGTAGCCTTCATGGGCCACGGCAGGTTGGCGTAGTTGGGCCAGCCATGAGCTGACAGCAACTTGCTCCTTTGCTGTCGTGCTGGCATACACGAAACCATTCGCGAGATCGGCTATAAAGGAACCGTGATGCAGGGGCGCGGACTGATCTTGCACATAGACAGGTAGATCACGCACCGGCACGCCAACGCGTACCACGGTGGCATTGCCTAATGATTGGGTGAGCATGGCTGTCCACAGGTCACTACCTGTGTATTCCTCAAGCTCGACCGCTGCTGGTCCACCTGCGTCCGCGATGGCGTGACGTACCTGCTGCAATTCCGCCTCGACATCTTCGTCCATACCCTCGGCGGTATATGCAAGCACATAGGGGCTTTGCGGTAGTCCAGAGAGACCCGTTTGTTGACTGCCTTTGCACAGCAAAATTGCCGAGGCGACCAGTGCCAGGGGCAAAAATTTTCTTCCCCACAGCAATCCTTGCCGCATATCCTCAACGGGATAGAGCAAGGTGCGCATCCTTCTGGGCTGCACAAATAGCTTCAACGTTACGTCCGTCCATAAGCCCAAAGTGCCGTGAGAGCCGATAAAAGCCTTTGGCAGATCAAAGCCTGCCACATTTTTGACAATGGGTCGACCTGTGCGAATTACACGCCCATCGGTTAATGCCACGGTGCCACAAAGCACTTGATCGCGAATGGCACCATAACGCATGCGCAGCGGCGCATTCAGGTTAGTGGAGATGATGCCGCCAATGGTGGCATCGGGCCAGGGGGAATGCAAGGGCACACGCTTTTTATCCTTCGCCAGAAACTGCTGAATCTCATGCAATGTCGTGCCCGCGCCCACGGTGATAAACAGGTCATCGGGCGCGTAGGTCTTGATACCGCTCAAGCTGCTGGTGCTTAACATGGCATGAACTGGTTGCGTGTCTTGCTGTATGGTCGTTGCGTAGGAGGTGAGCATTGCCCCCGTTGTCAGCATGGCGTCTGCTGGGAGCAGTGTTTCGACATAGGGTGCCACTGCTGATAACACGTCAATCGCTTCAAGCACTTGCCCTGTGATCACCACGTGTCGCCCTTCTTTTGCGATCTGCATCAGTTCTTGTGCCGCCGCTTCTGCTGTGGCTGGCGTGAGTATGTCCCCAAGCGGTTGCGTTTCCTCCGTTTGCCTATCTAGCTGGGCGGTATAGCCTGCAAAGGGGCCGCTTTCATTGTCTTTGGGATGTGGAAACACCTTGCCGGGATTGAAGATGCCCTGTGGGTCAAAGGCTTGCTTGACATCCCACATTGCCAGCAACTCGGCGGGCGTGTGCATCAGCGTCATATAGTCGCGCTTCTCGATGCCCACGCCATGCTCACCGGTGAGGCTGCCCCCCATATCGACGCAGCACTTGACCATCTCCCAACTCGCGCTATGGACACGCCGCATATATTCAGGGTTGTCCGGTTCGGGAATGAGCATCATCGGGTGCAGATTGCCGTCGCCCGCGTGTAGTAGATAGCCAGTGCGTACCATATAGTGTTCGCAAATCTGGTCCACCTTCAACAATACCTCGGCTAGCCGACTGCGTGGCACCGTGACATCAACCGTGTAATAGGCCGGGGCAAGCCGTGTAATGGCTCCAGCCACGCTCTTACGCGCCAGCCAGATCTTGGCTCGCTCTTCATCGTTGCTCGACGTGCGTACCTCATAGGCTCCGTGCTGCTGCATCAGCTGTTGGACTTCTTGCACCTGGGCATCCAGACCTTCAGGGTAGCCATCAATATCGATGACTAAGATGGCTTTTGCATCCAGAGGTAGACCCGCGTGTGCGAATGGCTCGACAATGCCTATGATCTTCTGATCCATCAGCTCTAAGGTCGCGGGCAGCAGGCCAGCCGCAATGACAGCGGAAACGGCTACACCTGCCTCTTCAACCGAGTGGAAAATGGCTAGCATGGTGCGAATGCCAGGTGGGTTGCGTAGCAGGCGCGTGGTAATCGAGGTCATCAGGGCCAGCATGCCCTCGCTGCCCGTAATCAAGCCGCATAAGTCATATTCGGGATAATCAAAGGCATGTCCACCTACACGAATAGCCGCGCCATCCGCCAGCACAACCTGCATGCCCGTCACATAGTTGGTGGTGACGCCATATTTGAAGCAATGCGGCCCGCCTGAGTTCTCGGCAACATTTCCGCCAATGGTTGAGGCGCGCTGGCTCGCTGGATCAGGGGGAAAGTAGAGCCCATGCTCCTTTACACGCCCATCCAGCGAGAGGTTGATGACGGCTGGTTGTACCATGACGCTGCGTCCCAGGTCGTCAAAGTCCAGAATACGATTCATCTGCGAAAACTCGACAATGACGCCACCACGATCAGCCACGGCACCACCCGAAAGACCTGTTCCCGCTCCACGTGCCACTAGCGGCACGTTGTGCTCAGCGGACCAGCGCACCAAGCGTTGCACCTCTTCGGCACTGCGTGGAAACACTACGCCATCCGGTTTCCCTTTGTCTAAGCCCGCATCCACCTCGTAGGAGACACGCGTGGCTTGGTCGGTAAACACCTGTCCCTTTGGCAACACGTTTTGCAACGCTCGCAGGGCCCGTTGCTCTAGCATCGTAATGGCTCCTCTTGACTCGCTTCGGCTACATTGACGACATCTAAAATGCTTGCAGTAAGAACCAGCTTATAGACAGCGACGAAATAATCTGTAATAAAACAGGCTGATGTAAAGTAGCGCAGGCGTGAATATTCCCCCTCTCTGCTTATGAATCTGAACGTACCTGGAGGCGAAAGCGCGGATTGTAGCTTTTATCACAACTGCTACAGGAGACAGCTTGTGAATAGCGGCGTGTGCGTGGATATTCTTTCCCGCAGTGAGGGCAGGCATAAAGGTAGCGTATCGGGCGTCGCTCTCGTCGCATCTGCTCACGCTTCACACTTTCCTCGTGCAAAAGATTGCGCAATTCTTCCAGGCCATAACCAGTAATTGCCGCTTCATCGGAGGCGATAGAGTCGTAGCCATGATGCCGATGGCGGCGAGGCGTGCCATTGACGCGATCCGCCAGGTGAATAAGCTCATGGGCAACCGTTACCTCGATTGAACGCGCCTGCATGTCCGGCTCTATAAAGATGAGGTGCCGATGCTGGAATACTTCTCCCTGTAACGTGCTGCCGCGTCGCTGGCGCAGCGTGGGCGCGGGAAGATAACAATAACAGCCCAGTGCCATCGTATTGAGTCGCTTGCCCGTCCACTGCATATACTCCTGGCGATCCTGAGTTATTGCTAAAAGAGGCAGTTCGTGGGACGGTAGGCGTAACTTCTGCCAGTAGTGTGTCAGCCAGTAGCGCACCGTCTCCGTGTCTCCATGAATAACGGGAATTGCCTGTAGTGGTGCAGGCGGAGTGGGTGATGCTGATTGGCCGTATCTACCTACGGTAGTCATATACTATATATTCCTCACTATTGTATCTCTTATTGATAGCCTCGCAACATAGTATATCAAGTGCTGTATATGAGTGCAAGAGGGAAGTTCTGAATAGCGGAACGTAGGGGCGTTCTCAATAAGCTTGAAGCACGCGCCCCTGCGTCATTCGCTTAACGCACCTTCTCTATTTGTGTTGCCAATAACAGCCCCTGGATAAGCAGGATCAGGCTGGGGACCAACAGAGCTGGTTGCACCACTTGGAATAAAGCACACACGCTTGCCGCACTAAAGAAGATCAGCAGTATTCCGCGATCCCCCGGTTGCCAGCTTTTGCGGAGCCACAGTAGCGCAAGCCCTGCCGTGATGAGCGCACACACGAAGACCAGAGCATGGAAGGGTAGAGAGAGCACACTCTGTGGCAACGTTGGTGCAACCAGTGGAATGTATGTGCTCCACTGATCGCCAAAAAGCAGAAAAGCACACACCACGGCAGCAACCAGCATCACAAAGCGTTCGCTACGTCCATATTCTTTGTTTCCGCGAATATAACCAAACAAGCGCGTAAAAGCATAGATGGTGACAGCAACAAGTAGCACCCGTATGATATCATACCATGTCAGAGACACCTCTGATGTGGAAAGAACCTGTGTTAGGAATAGTTCCTGTTGCCCAAAAGAATTGAATAGAAGCACGCACGTGATACTTACACACACGAGCAGAATATGGAATATGCGATATGTGAGGAGTTCTATTCCAGGTTGACTTTGCTTATTGAAACGAACAGGGGCTATTTTTGAGTGATAGCTAAGCTTAAAAAAAATGGTAAGAACCATAAGCACAAGAAAGGTGACAACAAGGAGCACCAATCCCAGTGCCATCGCTTCGTTCAAACCAGTTAGCAGCATAGTGAGGGGTGCATCGCTGTTTCCAAATCTATATCCGGTAAGCGTATGACCGAACCACACAGAGAATTGCAGTACAGTAGTAACCATCGCCACACCAAAGATGGCAATATAGTCCATGCGTGCAAACTCTGCGCCGAAGCGAAAGAAGAGGATAATAGCCAGTGCCACCAGGCCGTAGGCGACTAACTGATAAAAGCTGAACACCTTTGGTAGGGTTGTAGTCAAAGGATAACTATGCAAAGAGCCAAAAGAGATGTGTATGCCAACTTGATTTTGCATATATGCAAGTGAGCAGGCCAACACAAAGAGAGCACCATTGCCCAAACGCGAAGGTTTTAAGGGTAGAAAAACAGAAAAGAAAGCAAACATGATTGGCCCAAGCGCGAGAACCGTATAGAGCAGTTCGGGTGAAAGCTGAAATGCTCGTGTTCCACCATGCATTAAAGGAAGAATTTCGGTCTTCCCCAGTACTAGTTGTGAACCCAAGTCCAGCGTAGCCAAGGCGAGTAGGAAAATGCGACTAAAGTGGCCCAGAGGGCGCCATGGATTGAGCAGTACCACAATGCCAATGACTACAGGTATTCCTATAAGCAATGTCGAATAGTGGTTGTGCTGGTCTGCTGCGAGTACCCCTTGTAGTTGCAATTGTTGCCATACTTGCGGCCCAAGTATCGTTTGTTGGATTGCGATTACCGCCGCTATTGCGGCTAGTGTTATATGATCGAGCCAATATAAACGGTCTTCAGGACGTATTAATGTAAGAGCTCCCAAAACCACGAGTACGATGGACAGGAGTTGATTGAGCGTGATCGTCTGTAGTGCGTGTTGTACGGCTGGCAGACCGAGCAAGCTGAGACTCAATAAGAGAGGCATGAGTGACATTACCAACAAAACACTGCGCGAGAGTTGGCTGGTGATGTTTTTGTGCATGCCCGCCGTGAACGCAAACACCATCAGGGCAATTGCGAGAAAAAACGCCACCACATAGGAGGAGGTATGCAGCGAATTGATCAGGTAGGCACTGCCTCCAATCGAGACCAAAAACGAGAGCAGGAAGATAAACCAGAAATGCGGCGTCCAGACCGGTTCAGAAAAGGCATCGAGGAAAGCTTTTCCACCATACACGTTGAGCAGAAAACCAACCACCGCACCATAGCTATGTGAAAGTGCGGGGATTAGATAGGTAGCCCACATTCTACCAAATAGGCCCGGAAGCTTGTCAACATTGAGGAGTTTATTCGCCCTGAGCAACCATAGCCGATATTGTGCCGCACGAGCCGTCTTCTCATCGTAAAAGTTTGCATCGGTGCCACCAATAACCGAACTAGACGGGTTCCTAAAGACATTAGTGATATCTCGCGCACGTAGTTTGATCCCTTCCAATTCCTGGAGCACGAGCTCCGCGCTCTGCGGGCGGTCAGCCTCTTGTGTTGCCAGCAGCCGACGTAACAGCGCCTCGACTTCTGGTGGTACCAGACGATTGTGTTTACGCATCGGCGGAAAATTGAAAATGGTGGGAACGTTTTTCTTGGGATTATGCCCTGTGAGACAAACAAACAGCGTTGCACCCAGACTAAAGAGGTCAGAGACCTGTATCGTTTTATTTTCAAATTGTTCCGGTGGGCTATATCCCTCCGTACACATGATGATTGGGTCCGCGTTGTTGTTTTCGTCCAAAAAACGCGCGATACCAAAATCGATCAGGTAAACCTTTTTTTGCTTGGTAATGATGATATTCGAGGGCTTGAGATCACGATAAATGATCGGCTTGAGCCCACCATTTTCCTGATAGTGGTGTAAGTAATCCAGTACTTTGCAGATTTGCTCCGTGTAGTCTAACATGTCAAGGATAGGCAACTGATTATCAGGATTTTCTCGCTGCAAACGCTCTAACGTCTCGCCCATGATACATTCCATCACAATATAGGAGCGTCCAGCCTCATGAAAGTAGTCATAGAAGCGCGGAATATTCGGATGTGATATCTTACTCAAGATAACTGCTTCATGGTAAAAGCGTTGCCGTATATACGCAACTTGATCGGCGTTAAACTTACTCATCGCCATCTCTTTGACGGCAACCACACGCCCGGCTTTTGTATCCTTCGCCTTATATACGGCCCCCATACCGCCTTGTCCAATTACTTCTAGCAGCAGATATTGCTCTTTGAGCATCGTTTTTGGAGGTAAGCCACCTGTTTCAGGCATATCGCACCTCATTTATAATAAATGAATGATAGTTTCTGTGTGGATAGTGGCAATGACCCATTCTCGGTCTAGTATTGATGCTGATTGTTGCCACTAATTGAATAGACCGCGAAAGGCATTTTTTAGGTGCATATAGTAGTAGACGCAAAAAAGCTCGTCTTATCGCATGAGGAAAAGGGTTTTACTCTGTTATGGTAAAAGCGTGTTTTTACGAGAGGGCGTTACGGATGGTCAAGCCAAAGCGTTCCACCACAGGCCCCAGGTAACGCAACAATGCCGAGCCGACGATCAGTGTGATGATAATGTTTGAGAGCGACCACGCAAACCAGCCCAGACCGAACGTGTTGGCGGGCGCGATACCCGTCGCTACCAGAATGAAATTCCCGTAGAGGCCGCCGATGATGTTGCCGGGCAGCACGGCGCAGAGCACAAAAAAGACAAATCCTTTGATCGTGTACACATCTTTGCCGATGGGATTGACGCCAAAGCGTTTGGCTAAGGTGCGATAGAGCAGCATGGGCAAACCCAATTGTAGAAGATCGACCGTGCCAAACCATAACGCCACGGGCAAGGGTAATGCGGCGAGCAGTCCAGCTCCAATGAAGTTTCCAAGGTAAGCGATGACAAATGCCCAGCCACCAAACCAGATCGCAAATGGAATGCCGAAACCAATAGCTAGGAAAACAGAGGAGACCACTGGCACGCCAGAGGGTAACGCAATGATTGCGAGCCAGGATAAGATAATATAAACCGCCGACGCCACCGCCACCGCTACTAATTGACTGATGCCTGGCGCGTCAGTGAGGCGCAGCGTATAATCAATCACTGTTGAGGCACTGCCACCGATCTCTGGCGGCTCGTCCCTTCTCTCTTCAGCTGATGTCGTTTGAATTGATTCTTCTTCCATAAAAACATCCTCTTTCTTACTACTGCCTAGTATATAACAGAAGCAGCACCCTGTGTGAACACTACTTCGATCATACGGAGGCAAGGTACCTGCGAAGAGGTCATCAACCTCAGCACTTCAACGTTTTTTGCGACCAATCACGATCTGTCGCGTGCCTTTGCCGAAGGGTTTCCAATCATAGCCACCATAGATGGCCTCGATGCTAAACCCACCTGCCAGGAAGAGCAACTGCAGTTCTCTGGGAAAGAAAACATGCATATCGAGTTGCGTGAGATAGCGTTCGTGCTCGCCCGACTCAAAAAACTTTTCATGCGTCCAAACAATATGCTGTAGTTGCTCGATCTGATCATATTTGCGGCTACTATAGAGGAGCATCGTGAAATCATCTTCGGCAGACTCAATTTCGTCTTCCAGATACACGTTTGAGGGCCGATTGAGGGCCGTACTCAGATAATCAATATCCGGTAGGAAGGTATCAACCACAAAGCGGCCACCGGGGGTCAGGTGTGCAAGCGTGTTATGAAACGCACCGAGCTGCTGCTCAAGTTCATAAAGATGAGTGATGGAGTTAAAGGGGAGAAAGATCAGGTCATACTGTCCCTTATACTCAAGCTCATACTGACTCATGTCACCTTCGTATAAATGGACACGCTGACGCACCGTCTCCGGCTCCTGCTCTAACTTGCGTGCATACGCTTTGAGCATGCCGGGGGCGATATCCAAGCCATCTAGTAAAAAGTCGCCGGGAGCATGCAACAACTCAATCCCAACCCGTCCACTACCGCAGCCCAACTCCAGCACGCGCTGTGGCGTATAGCGCAACACCAATTCGCGCCAGAACGGAACATCCTGCTCCGACTGGCTCTGATACTCAAGCTCATAGTCGCTGACGCGCTCGTAATATTCTCCCATATCATAGGGCATGGCAACAAAACCTCAACCAACTGATTAAAAGGTATAAAAAAGAGGATTGCAGAGATATGCGGTACAGGGAATGATAACGGCATAACTGAGCATTATCCACTACAAGAGTAGCATAGTGTGAGGGTGCGATGCAAGAGGAAATCCTCACCCTGATACAATAACCCCTACTGTTTTTAGCACAAGAGCGCGCAACGAAAAATAAACGAGTGTGCCAATGGCGGTAAATAGGAGTATCAAGAGGAGTGAATTTGTGGAAGTGAGCATGTGGGTGCTCGTTTGAAGCACGCTGGGGATGTCCAATACAATATCCCATGAGTTGACTCGTTCCACGCGCCCTAACGTCATGCCGAAGCCAACCAGCAGATTGATGAGCAGAATGAAAATGCTCTTCTGCCATTTCGTGGTTGTTGCAAAGACCTGCTCTATCGGATAGAGGGCGGCAAAGTAGGTAGTAACACCGAGCAGCAAGAGCAAAAGATATTGTAAAACGAAAATGACTTTATATATTCCAGCTACATACTGCATGTTTTCAAAGAAATGAATGATGTCAGTCAGCAGATACAGCGTGTTGGGCAGAAAGAGAATCCACACAACTCCATAGAGAATGCGCAGTAATTTCCAGGTGGTTTGCTTCACCAACCATCCGAAAAGAACAGCGATGAGGGCCAAAAAAATGTTGAAGCCCATCCATGAAATGTTTGTGATAATAATGTGCATCTCTTTCCCCATCTACAACTTCAATTTTAAACTATACGGTATCATAGAAAATTATAACACGCCCTGCTAATGATGGGCAGGAAAGAAATAATGCGGGCATCGTTGGCCGCGGCCAACGATGCCCGCATTATTTCTTTCCTCACCAGGGCTAGCCTTGTGGCAGGAGCGGGATAATTTGCTCTTTTAGCTGCTCTGCGATGTGCTCGATGGGATGGGTGGCATCGATGACGTGGAAGTTGTAGATGTCCGTCATTTTCTCGTACTCACTGAGGAGCCGCTTTTGGTAGGCGACGAAACTTTCGTAGAGGTCCGCACCCAGGCGCATGTCCATGCCGGACTCCCAGTACTCGAAGCCACCGCTTTGCAGCACGCGGGGAATGAGTTCGTTCATGCCTATCTTGAGGTAGAAGACAGCATCGGGCTGTAAGGCAAGCCCGTAGATTGAGCGCAACCAAGCAGGATTGGCTCCACGCACAAGCGCACGAGCCATCAGTGAGTAAATGTAGCGGTCGGTCAACACCACGAAACCCGCACGCAGGGCTGGCAGGATCTGTTTTTCAAAACGATCTACAAAGTCGGTAGCGTAGAAGAGGTTGAGTGTGATGGGGCCGAGGGTATGGCCCTCCTTGGCTTGTTTGAGGCCTGCACCCGCTAGTTCTGAGCGCGTCATCTCGGTATCGACCACCGCATAGCCGCTACTCTCCAGCCATGGGCGCAGCAAACTTAATTGGGTGGAGCGGCCAACGTTGTCGGTGCCCTCAATCACAATCAATCGTCCGGGTAACTTCTCGTCACGCTCTTTCAGGCGAACGGTATCTTTGCCGTAAAAGGCTAATTGGGTCATTATGTCGCTCTCGAATACACTCGTGAGGGTCGCGGCCCTTGAGTCTCTGCTACTTCGTACATCTAATAGTTGCATCTTCTTGTATTCCTTTTTATTTGTCTTGTATTTGTCTCGTGCTACTACGCATGTTATTCGCTGGATTTATGAGAAGGGGCGTTAGTTGTATGACTCGTGGAAAGCTTTACGCGCTAGTTCTGCTATCGTCGCTTCAGGGGCGGATGTGTGCAGACGACGCACCCCGCGTAGATGAGGACGTACCAGCTCACGCATACGCCGCTGTTGTTCGGGAATGGGAAGCGTGGCGTCCATGACGGTCAAACCGAATTCGTTGACCATTGAGTCGTACTGCTGGACAATGCGCTGCTGAAAGAGGCGGAAACTCTCGTGGGGATCACTATGCAGGCCCATGTCCATGCCAGCTTCATAGTGTTTCAGTTCTGTGCGCCCAGTCAAGATGCGGCTGAGCGAGACATCGAGCGGCACACGAAAATAGAAGGCCATACTCGGTTTGACCGCGAACTGGTAGAGGCCGCGTACCCATTGACGGTCAACGTTACGCGCCACATCACGGGCGAACGCTGTATACACGTAGCGGTCGGCCAGCACGATTGCACCAGCTTTGAGGGGTGGAATAATATCATGCTCGGTGCGGTCCGCGAAATCTGTGGCGTGAATGAGACTAAAGGTGGTGGGGGTGAGGAGTTGCTTTTTCTTGCCACGGCCTGTCGTTTTTTTGACGAGCGGCGAGGAGTTCCACTCGCTGAAGAAGACAGGATATCCTTCACTTATGAGCCATTGGCGGAGGAGCGCGATCTGTGTGCTTTTACCAGAACCATCAACGCCCTCGACGATAAATAGGCGACCAGGATATGCGTGTTGACCATACGTTTCCATGAAGACATCTCCATAAACCTTTGATAAGAATAGCATTGTAATAATACGGTTTAAAATGACGGCTAGTGGTCCAATAAAATGAGCTTGCCATAAGGATAGGTGGAACAGTGTGGCGTAGCCTTCGCTGCTCCTTGCCGTTGCTATATATGCCTGTATGAACTTAGTATAGCGGCTGGGGAGAATGATAAGCGTCTATGCAGCCACTGTCTTTTCCCGTGTTGCCGAATGTGATACTATGCATAGCATGGATAGGTATGCGGCAACATTTTGCAGGGTGCAGGGATGCGCAAAGGAATTGCCATGCAGAAGATAGGAAATGGTCCGATGGTAAGTACTCAGGTATTACATGTCAATATACCCACCCCTCAGGGACATTTAGAGGGTATTCTCAAGCCGGAAGAGGACGGGTCATCTCCCGAATATGTGAGTATTGTTTGCCATCCTCACCCACTGTATGGCGGCACCATGCACAATAAGGTCGTATTTAAGGTTGCTCAATCATTGCAGGCAGAGAATATTCCCGCGCTGCGTTTCAATTTTCGCGGTGTCGGCCAGAGTACAGGTATCTATGACGAGGGACGCGGCGAGATGGATGATGCCCGTTTTGCTCTTGAATTTCTCAGTCGTCGCTATCCGGGCGTTCCCGCAATCATCGCGGGTTTTTCGTTTGGGGCCTTTATTGGCTTGCGTGTCGCGGCCAACGATGATCGCGCCCAGGCGATGATCGGCCTCGGTGCGCCTGCGCGTTGGTTCAATGGCGAGACACTCCAAGGCTCCCATAAGCCGAAGTTGCTGATTCACGGTACGCAAGACGAGCAAGCTCCCTACGATCTTACCCAAAAGTGGTTTGAGCAGCTACCCGCCCCCAAAAGTATGGTTGCTGTCGAGGGGGCAGATCATTTCTTTCAAGGTCGCCTCGACGAGGTGCAAGCAATCATCACCCGTTTCGTGCAGACCACGCTGTAGGGGCGACCTTCATGACGCCCCCGTACCCGTTGAGGAGCGATTCGCCAACAGGTACGGGGGGCGCGATCAATCTGGCCCCTACGGGGCGGGCAGCGCGCTTCGCTGCTGCCTACGACAACCCAGATTCATTTATTCATGACACTCATGACGCCCAGGAGGATAGGTATGCACACAGAGATACCCGTTCCCGATAAGCAATTGGGAGCGGCCATTGAGAGCTTGCTGTTCGTCTCGGGGCGACCGCTGGCACGTGCAGAGTTGCGCAAACTGCTAGAGGTTGATGAGGCAGGCCTGACCCACGGGATACAGGCACTGGAACACGCCCTTGCGCAACAAGAGCGCGGCATACGCCTGCAATTATTGGCTGAGCAGGTGCAACTGGTGACGGCCCCAGAGAATGCGCGCTATATCGCCGCCTTGCTCGGCCTGCCTATGACCGCGAAACTCACCTCGGCTGCCCTGGAAACGCTGGCGGTGATTGCCTATCGACAACCCATCACCCGTAGCCAGATCGAGGCGGTACGCGGTGTTAACAGTGATCGCGCTCTGGCAAGCTTGCTGCAACATGGGCTGGTCATCGAGGTCGGACGCGCACAGACGATTGGCCGCCCGGCTCTCTTCTCCACCACGAGCGAGTTCTTGCAGCAGTTCGGTCTGACGCGGCTTGAACAACTCCCCGGCATTGCCGCAGTAGAGACCGTGGCGGAGGCCAGTTTCGTCACCGTGGAGCCTGAAATCGCATCCGATAGAGAGGAAAACCGCTAATGCGCATCGGTCGGCATATGCCTACGAACTCGAAGATGGTCCGAGCGGCAGAAATTGCCCGCGAACTGGGCTGTGATGCCATTCAGGTCTTTGTGAGCAATCCCACTGGCTGGCGACCAAATGCGGACGACCCGAAAGGAACTGCCGCTTTTCTGCAAAGAACACGCGAGTTGCAGCTTGATCCCGTCGTGATTCATGCTCCCTATCTGATCAATCTGGCCTCGCCAGACGACGTGATCTGGGAAAAATCCATAGCTTTGCTCACCTGGACGATGCAGCGTGGCGCACTGATCGGGGCGAAATACGTGGTGTTTCATACGGGCAGTCATCGCGGCTCCGGCGTGGAGGTGGGGATTGCGCGCATCGCCGTGGCAATCCAACGTATCCTGCCTGAGACGCCGCCCACGGTGATGTTATTGCTGGAAAATGATGTTGGCGCGGGTTATGAGCTGGGTCATAGCTTCGAGCAGTTGGCGGCGGTGCTGGCCCTGCTCCCCTCTGCATATCAGGAACGGGTGGGGATTTGCCTGGACACCGCACATCTATGGGGAGGTGGTCACGATATTTCTACGGCAGAAGCTACGCTTGCTGTGCTGCAACACTTTGATGAGACGGTAGGGTTGTCGCGTCTCAAGGTGTTGCACTTGAATGATACCGAGATGGCATTGGGTAGCCATCGCGATGTACATGCTCGCCTGGGTGAGGGCATCATCGGGGAGGCGGGACTGCGCATCATGCTGAACGACCCTCGCCTCGATCACGTCGCCGTCTTGCTGGAAACGCCGATCAAGACCGATGAGCAGGACAAGGAGGATTGGGAGCACGACAAGCAACATTTTGCAAAAGCAAAGCAGCTACGGGATAACTATTACTGAGACTCCCCGTCTTAGAAAGAACGGGGGTTCTTGTCACCGTTGTATCTTTTCTACTCTCCCATGTCGATAGGAAAGGAGCTCTTGACACGTGGTTTCAAGACTGGTAGACAGACGCGCTCTGGCACAGGGAATACCCATGCTTCGAGGCAAAACTTGCCCCTCTTTCGCACGTTGTTTGGTAGCCTCTATTGCTGTCTGCACGCACGTCTCCATACGCTCCCAACTTTCAGGGTCAATAGAGGGAATGAGTGTTTGCAAATCAAGGTAGGATGCAAGGCACGCACTGTACAAGTCACGTTGTACAGGTCCGATACCACAAGAACAGTGATGCCACCGTTGTGATAAGGGCTTCTTAGTGTACATCTTACATCCATGACAAAATTGTGAGAGTTTGGTCCGTTTGGTGGAAACTTCGTGGAGGGTGCCGCCAGTAGTTGCAACTGTGCGTCGTAGGAGTTCTACAAACATCCCTGGGGCGCGAAGTCCCACGCTTCGACCAAACATTTTTTGCCATGCCTTGTACGAGATCTTTTCCGTGATAATCGTGTTGCCTTGTGCGACAATCTCATGCACAAGTCTTCCATGCAACGATTTCCGATGTGCCGCTAGTTTTCGTTCTTGTGAAGCAAGCCGACGACGTGTCGTCTTGTATCCGTTGCTCGTATGCCAACGAAGACGCCCTTTCTTGATACGTCCTTTGCTCTCATAGTTATCAGGGTTATTGGCACGTCTCTGTCTCTCAAGTTTGCGCGCTAAACGTCTCTTGGCTTTCGCGTCGGGAAGGATGTCAGCACAAAAGGTATCAAGGCATGCCACACCCTCTCGTGGCACGACTGCAATCGTAGAGGGGCCGATGTCTAATCCTACGATATCACGCCCTACCTTGTGTTGCTCCTTGCGATAAGGAACGCCCTCTAAGGCTAACTGTGTGTAGTAACGGTATCCCTGAGTGTCGGCACCCTTCGCGTTTGGGCTGGAGGCTTTTCGTCGGATGAGACGCACGAACTTAATACGGTGCTTGAGTCCATAGCATACGACGGGGTCAGTCCAGTCTATCAAGGCAATGAGTCTCTCCTTGCCCCATACGAGCGAACCGATGTTTCTTTCCTCTAGCTTCTGGAGCACAAAGCGGATACCAGACGTATTGTTTTTGCCCTCAATGCTATCAATGCCACGTCCCTTACTCTTAAACCTGACTTTCGTGGCTTTTTTGAGACACACCTTATTCACGGCTTGATACGCTCTTGTCGCAAGCTGTTGGGCGGTGTTGATATCAATATGTTCTCGTATCCATGACACCCGTATCTGGCACGCATAGCTATGCATGGCGTATTCAGAAAAGGCGTACTCTTTCCTAAGAAGAGTAAAGAGGGCGTTGCGTTCTGGTCCTTTGGCAAGAGTACGCGCCACTGCGTACCTACTATCAGCACGCATCTTGTTGAGACGTTGAAGTGCCTCTCCTAAGAGCGCGTTATAGAGGTTACGTGCTGCTTCAAAGTGTCCTTGCAGGTGTTTCGCGTGGTGGCTATTGACCTGTAACGGCAATTCCAGCAGGAACGTGGGCGACGTACTCTTCTTCACTCTTTCTCCTTCTTTTCTGGTTTCATCTCTGATGCAACTCTGCTAATAGCAAAGCGAACCGCCGCCGCGTCACTATCTAAGCGGTATGCGTTTCGTATCTTTGCTAACAGTTCTTTGTCGATTGCATCTAAGTAGATGCTTGTCCGTTTCTTGTTCATGCATCAATTATACCTCACTATGATGTATATATCAAGCCTTGAGTTTGTTGGCATTCCTCCCCGCCTTGAAAGTGCGGGGCATCCTGCCGACGAACAGGTGATGATGCTTTTGCTTGTGGGTAGGTGTAGCTGTGACACTGGGTGTTGTGGTAGCAGTTGGGTTCGGCGTTGCTGTTGGAGTAAGAGTAGGTGTTGGCGTTGGAGTAGGGTCTGGTGTGGGTGTGGGCGTTGGAGTAGGGGTTGCGGTAGGTGTGGGTGTCGGTGTAGGGGTTGCTGTTGGCACGCTAGTTGGTGTCGGTGTTGGCATGACGTTTGGGTTCGCTGTAGGCGTTGTCCCTGGGGTGGGAGGCGGCGTGGGAGGTGGGGGCGTAGGGGTTGGGGTTGGGGCGGCATTGAGCGTTAATGCCACGGTTACTGTGAAGGGGCTTCCAGTCGATGGCGTTACCACGACGGTTGCACTATAGGTACCTGCTGTTAAGCCTGCGGTGTTGGCCGCAAATGTCAGGGATGAACTGGCTCCAGAGTTATCTTTGCCGCTGGTTGGGCTGACAGTCAACCATGAGGCCGATGGGGTGCCCACGGTCCACTGTAGGGTGCCACCGCCTGTGTTGCTGATGACGATGGATTGCGCGGCTGGATTGATGCCTGCCGTGGTAGTGAAATTGATCGTATTGGTGCTCATTTGCATGGCTGGAGCCGCGACATTAATCACCACTGGTATCGTGATTGGGCTGCCAGCAGCTGGCTTGCCCGTAGTGGTATCGATCGCGCTAAAAGTGACTGACGCGTTATAGGATTGATTCCCTGCAACGCCTGTTGCATCGACATTCACGTTCACCAATGTATTGGCATTCTGGATTACGTGTGCTCCCTGCGCCACTGAGAGTGAGACAAACGAGGGAGAACCAGCTCCCAGCGTAGCGGTCCAGTTTAGGGCGGACCCGCCACTGTTCGCGAGAGAGAGCGGCGTAGAAGAGGTTCCTGTGGTGGTGTTGATTGTTAATGAGGCCGGTGAGACATTCATAGCCGCAGGGGCAACTACGCTGAGTGTCACAGCGAACGTTTGTGGGCTTCCCGCTATCGCCACGCCCAGGTTTGTGCCTGCCAGCGCGATGGATGCGGAATAGGTGCCCGGCGCGAGATGAGTGGCAGTAACTGCCAATGTGTAGGTGGTGCTGCTCCCTGTGGGCACAGCTGCTGTGCTGGGCGTCACCGATAGCCAGCCACTGCCCGTGGCTCCATAGGTGATGGTGGGCGTCACCGTCACCTTCCCCTTACAGGCACCGGAGATGGCCATCGTAAAGGTTTGGGTGGCGGGATTCAGTCCGCTTTCAGTGGTAAAGGCTGCCGTTGTTGTCGATGGTGCCTGGAGTGTGCATGGTTGCAACACCTTCATGGTTACAGGGATTGTTTGCGCTGTGCCAATGGCTGTATGTGTCGTGCTATTAACCGTTGTAATCGTGATGTTGCCACTATAATTGCCAGCAGCCAGACCCGTTGGCACGATACTGATACTGGTCGAGCCAGCGGTAGCGAGCGTGGCCGTGCCCGTAGCGGGAGTGGCCACCAGCCAATTTCCACCGACAGGGGTGGTTGCCACTGTCGCTGTCCAGGTGAGCGCATTTGCACATGCACCCGTGGCGGGAATGGTCACGGCTTGCGCCGCGGGAGCGGATTGACTAGGAACCGTGGTGAAGGTGAGGGCCGTGGGGGTAGCGGCAACGCTACAAGCTGCCTGGACAA
Organism: Ktedonobacterales bacterium; assembly: GCA_038199755.1. Classification (GTDB taxonomy): domain Bacteria; phylum Chloroflexota; class Ktedonobacteria; order Ktedonobacterales; family Ktedonobacteraceae; genus JBBPYR01. The sequence goes on from JBBPYR010000105.1 coordinate 40,599, forward strand.
CGAAGCTGGCCGTAATCATCTGTGGACTACCAGCAACCTTATGGCCAGCATCATCCACGGCGATAATCGTAATCATGCCGTTATAGGTGCCTGGTGTAAGGGCTGGAAGCATTGATGCTGTTACCGTGAGCGGCACCGTTTGGCCCCCCGCAAGGCTACCCGCTGTCGGCGCAACAGTCAGCCATTGGCCACCAACGGAGGTTGTGGCAGCAGCTTGCCAATGCATGATCCCCCCGCCGTTATTGGCTACGCTCATTTGTTGGGCAGCGGGCGATGGCTGACCCACTACATCCGTGAAGTTGAACGCTGTAAAGATGTTAGGCATGACAGGTGTAGTGGGCTGGCCGATTGTCAAGGTGACGGGAAGTGTTTGCGTACTATTGGTCGTGCTAAAGACGATTGAGCCTGTATAGGTGTTAGGAGCGAGACCAGTCGTGACGATACTCACCGTGGGGTGGGCTGGCGTGTTCCCACTCCTGGCAGAGGCCATGAGCCATGGAGCTGTGCTGGTGGCGGTCCAGGCCATGGGAGAGTTGCATCCCTGAGATGTCCCGATCGTCACCGTTTTGGCTGCGGGTCCTGCTTGCTGGTAGACGCTGGCAAAGCTCAATGTCACGGGTGCAATCTGCAAGGAGCACTGAGGGGTAATAGTGACGCTAATAAAGATGCTCTGGGGACCATTCTGCACCGTCGCATCGTTTTGCCCTGTGAAGATGATGCTACTCATGTAGGTACCGGGCAAGAGCGTGCTCGTGTTGATGCTCACGTTAACATTGGCATGCTCAGAAGGTTGCACGACGCCACTGCTAGTTGAGAGTGTGACCCAGGGATCACGGCTGCTGGCACTCCATTGTAAGGGACGAGTACCAGGGTTGCTAATGGCGATCGGCTGGCCATTGGGTGCATTTCCACCATCCGTGCCCGTGAAGGAGAGGACGGCAGGGGTCAGTTGCAGTATCGCTACGCGTGCTACTACAACTGGTAGCACCTGTAAGCGGACCGCCACCGTTTGCTGGCCCGCGTTGGATGTGATGAGTATCAAACCAGTATAGGGCCCAGGGCCGAGGAGGGAACGGTCCACGGCGACGATCATTTGTACCTGCTGGCCACTCACAAAGGTTCCCTTGCTTGGTGATAACTGGAGCCAGGGTTGTGTGGCACTGGCTTGCCAATTGATGAGGCCACCACCATTATTGCTTAGGGTGAGGATCTGCGTGCTATTGGTCGCTTGATCGGCGGTGCCCAGATCAATGCTGTTTTGTGAAAGATGCAGGTGAGATGGGCGCAGCGAGGTGCTTTGTCCGCTCACGATCAACGAAAACTTGGCGAGCTTATGGCTGATAGCATCTTCTGCGTTGATGACATGGGCACCCGCACCCCAATCACCAGAGACAATAACGGTGTCAGCAAATTGCCCATGTATGTCAGTGTTGATAATAGAAGTACCACCAGTGTCGATCAGCGGGAGCACACCATCACGGGTGAGGCCGATGTGTCCACGCGGCGTAAAACTGCTGCCACGGATAGTAAGCATGCCACCGCTTGCAACCGCATTTGGTGTGATCATCAGGGTAGGACCGGTGCTTTGGGGTGATGGCTTCGTCGGGCCACGGCCAAACGTTACAAATACACCAAAGACTCCAGCCAACAAAAAGATAAACAGGACGAGTGCAGAAGCCCAAAAAAAGAGCTTGACAGAGGGACGCCGCGATTTACGTTTTAATAAGATGGGACGTGGCTGCGAGATCGGTCGTGGAAAGGGCGTATGAGGTACTTCCATAGGTTCGGATGAAACCTCTTTATGCCAGGTAAGCTGCCTATGTTCGTCTTGTACGCTTTCTGCAAGTTCGCCAGGTGGGTCTTGTGTCAGCGTGTGCGAGTGCGTGAAGCCGCCCATGCGTGCGCGTCGAACATTAATAGTGGCAGGCCGTGCTGATGAGCGCAAGAAGTTATTGGGTGATGTTGCTCTCAACTCAGAACCAATGGTATAGAAGTGTGGTATATGTATTTGCTGAGGAACAACATGATCGATTTTCTTTATTTTTGGCAATGCGCTTTGCGTTGGCTCATCCAGAACCTGTACACTCTGATGGTTTCGTGCTTGGGATTGGATAGCACTATGTCCAGGGGAGGTGATAGATTCGCCGCAATAGGCACAATATTTGGCATGTTCAGGCAAGGATGCATCACACTGTGGACATTGTATCATTTGCATAACGCGATGTTCCCCCTTACCTCAGAATAGATGTATTTGTTCCATTCTATATTAAAGTGTACGTAAGAAATGTCTGCCTGTCAATATAAATGGTCACAAAATGCGAATTTTTTACAAAATCATTACATCATCAGCAAGAATTTACGCGCCACCGCGCAGGCGCAAAATCTGGGTTTCGACTTCGCGGCGTTCTTTGCGGGTGCCGCGTATCTTCTTTAAGGCATCAGCTTTACGTTGCCAGTTGTCGGGGTCGGAAGGTGCGAGTTGAATGGCTTTATCGGCTGCGACCAAGGCCTCGTCATAGCGGCCAAGTTGTTTGAGCACCAGCGATTTATTATACCACGCAGAAACCATTTGTGGATTGAGCCGGATTGCCTGCTCATAAGCTTCCAGTGATTTATTCGGTTTATTGAGATGGTAATAGGCATTCCCTTTGCCATTCCAGGCTAGGGGTGAGTTAGGAGTGATGGCAAGTGTCTGATTATAGGCATCGAGCGCATCATAATAGCGTTCAAGTTGGCACAACACACTGGCTTTGCCATTCCAGGCGGAACCATAGTGGGGGTCAATACGCAAGGCGCGTTCGTAGGAGTCGAGGGCTTTTTCTGGAAAGCCCATGTCTGCTAGCAAGTTCCCACGCCGATCAAATGCTTTAACGTAGTAGGGGTCCGCTTTTAGGGCACGATCATACGCTTCTAATGCCCCCTTAAAGACCTGCTGGGCGTAGAGGACGTTTCCCATGCCATACCATGCAGGCGCATAGTTATGACTGATGTCAATTGCGGCCTGATATGCTTGCAAAGCGGTTTTCAAGCGACCCATTTCGTAGAGGACCAGCCCTTTGCTATTCAAGTAATAAGGCTCATTTGGTTCATAGCTCAAGGCCCGCTCGATAGCCTGTAGCGCGTCTGGATAGCGTTGTTTTGTGCGGAGCACCAACCCTTTGTTGTTCCAAGCACGCGCCAGACGAGGCTCGAAATGCAGGGCGATATCAAAGGAGTTGATGGCCTGATCGAGTTGCCCAAGTGCATTTTGTGTGGCCCCTTTGCCATTCCAAGCCGCGGCATTATTCGCCTCTAGTAACAGGGCACGATCAAATGCATCCAGTGCTTCCTGGTGGCGTTGCAGCATGCTGAGGGCTGCTCCTTTGCCAATCCATGAAATCACGAGTTTATCATTCTGCCTCAGTGCCTCGTTGAAAGAGGCCAGTGCCTCTTTGTGTTGGGAGGTGGCGGCATAGGCTAGACCGCGCCCCTGCCATGCCTGTGGGTTCGTTGCGTCTGTTTTTAAGGCGCGATCATAGGTGGTAATGGCATCTTTGATGCGCTTCTGTGTGTACTGTGTGTAGGCTTCTTGCAGTAAGCGATTGGTTTGGGTCATGCGTGGTGTCGGCAGTGACGCGCTGGTACTGGAGAGTGGCCGTGAGAGTGTGCCACTGGTCACTTGCCGATTGATGTCACGCAAGACATCTGAGACCTGCTGTGCGCTGGCTGGTCGCTTGTCTGCATCCATTTCAAGCATGCGCTGCAGCAACTCTGACAACTCTTGCGGTACTTCTGGATTGAGTTGGGACGCGGGCTGAAAGAAAAAGGGTTGCTCACTGGGGTCCACGCCGGTAAGCAGGCAGTGCATGAGGGCTCCCAGACTGTAGATATCAGAGCGCGGGGTGCTCTGCGCCTTGCCATATTGCTCCGGGGCAGCATAGCCAGGAGAGCCGAGCGCGACGGTATCATGGGATTTTCCTGGTTTGAAGATGCGTGCGATACCAAAATCGATCAGAAAGATATGGCCGCGCGTATCGATCATGACGTTTGAGGGTTTGAGGTCGCGGAAAATAATGGGCGGCTTCTGATCGTGCAGGTAGCTTAATACGTCGCACAATTCCTGGCCCCAATCGAGAACTTGCTCTAATGGAAAGGATTTTCCGGGTGAGCGTTCCAGGTAGTCTTCGAGCGTCTGGCCTTCGATAAAGTCCATGACCAGATAGGAGCGTTCGTCTTCAGTGAAGCTGTCGTAGATACGTGGCAGGTTGCGGTGTACCAGCCCGGCTAGCAGGTCGGCCTCGCGCTGAAACGCTTCCTCGGCATCCTGTAGACGCGTAGGTGTGAGGCCAATACGACTCATCTCTTTAATGGCGACAGAACGGTTGCTAAAGCTCAGATCGGCAGCTTTATAGACAGCGCCCATGCCCCCTTGCCCGATTAAGGTGTCAAGCTGGTAGCGCTCTTTGAGCTGCGTTTGTGTGGGCATGTTACCAGTGACGACCTTCTTAAAGGTAAGGGGTTCACCACAATATTGGCAGTAGCCCGCGCTTGTTGCGTTCGCGCCACCACAATTGTCACAATAGAGTTGCTGCGTTGTCATACCATCCCTATGAAATCTTCTGTCTGGCATTTTCTATAATGCGCCAGAGTTGTATCCATTCATCAATACTGAGCATTTCGGCACGGCGGCTGGCTTCGATGTTTGCCTCCGTGAGCCATGCACGTATTTGTTCATTCTTATAGTGTAACCCATGGGTGAGTGAATTGTGTAGTTGTTTGCGTTTCTCGCCAAAACCTGCCTGCACCACACGAAAGAAACTGTCGCGCTGCTGCGCTTGCAATGGTGCCTGCGCATTGACATCCACACGCAAGATGGCGGAGTCTACTTTGGGTGCAGGATAGAACATCTTGGCGGGCACACGGGCCACAATCTGCGGTTTGCCGTAAAATTGTATGCTCAGTGCCAACACGCTTAAATCGCCCGGCTCTGCAATGATGCGCTGTGCCACCTCCCATTGCACCATTACCACCATCAGCTGCGGTGGATTCGCACTCTCTAAAAAGTGGCGGAATGTCGGTGCGGTAATATAATAGGGCAGGTTGGCTACCAGTTTGTAGGGCCGCTGCGCAAACACGGTTTGTGGATCGATGTACAGCAGATTACGTGCAACCAGTTCCACATTGGCGTAGGGTTGCGTGATTTTTGTTAGTAATGTCAGCATGTCGCGCTCTAGCTCCACGGCGACCACGCGCCGTGCCAGCTTTGCTAATTCGCGTGTCAATACCCCTGTCCCGGCACCAACTTCCAGTATTTCATCATCCGCGCTGATATCGGCGGCCTGCACAATCGCTTGTAGGGCAGTGCGATCAATCAGGAAGTTCTGGCCGAACCCCTTGTTTGGGCGCATGCCGTGGGCGAAAAGCAAATTGCGCAACTCGCGTATATCGGTTAAATCGATGTTGTTTACGTCGATGTCACCATCTAAAGTTGCGCTCTGGAATGCGGGTAATAGTCTCTCTTTTTTGTCTGTCAATGCCTTCTATCTCAACTCTTTGCGAAATTCGCATGATCTATCACGGATTGGACGCGATCAATCGCATCATCGGGTCCCTTTATATAGTAATAGGAATAACGCAC
>JBBPYR010000106.1:0-30086 GCA_038199755.1 Ktedonobacterales bacterium
CAAAACGACAGATTGCTAGCAATCTGTCGTTTTGTACCTGCTTCTTGCCTGATACCTACAAGACTTCTTGGCAGCGAATCCAGCGTGGCTGTATCTCTTCGATAGGTTGATCGAATAGGCCGGGTTGGTCTAGGCGGAAGAGTTGTGCGAAATCCTCTGGCTCAAAGGCTTTGCGTAGTCGAGCCGCATAGGAAGTCACGAGCACCTGTACATAATGCTCGACATCGTAGTCACGCCGATCAGCTACCGTCTCTTTATACGTGCGTTCTTGTTGCTCGCCCTGTTCGCGGCCACGGCTTTCTGCTGCCCAATCATTGCCAACGGAAGCTTCTTCGTTCTCATCAGGCAACCAGACATAGTTTTTGTTGCGTGAACGATAATAGCGCACCCGTTCGCCAGGGTACCAGCGTTTCCGTCCGGCATCCAGCAAAGCCTCGTACTGCGGCTCCATATGATTGGCACGTGTTGCTAGATAGCTCTCCGGCGTTTTGGAGAGACGCACACGTACCCCAAGATCGGTCGCGGGCAATGAGCGGCTACGTAACGCCTCGACCATTTCCAGATAGACACGGCGCACACTCACAACATCACCCAGCATGGTATAGGGGAGAGCCTGACGCAAAAAGCGTTCGCCAAACGGTTCCGCACGACTAGAGCGCATCGCCACGCCACGCACGATCAGACGTTCATCATACGTCATCAAGGCATAATTCTTCACTTCATGGCTGAACATAGCGCGATAACGGCCCTCGTACTCCAAGCGAATGCCCGCTGGCAAGTTCGCCCCTATCTCCTCGACCAAACTGCGCTCCTGCTCTTCCGTCCAGCCACTCGGCACAGAAAAATATACGCCATCGGTATCAGCCTCAATCAAAGCCATACCGCGCTGGCGTAGCTCGTCCAGCACCTGTGTGAGCACAGCCCGTCCGCGTTGCGTCACCTCGCCAGCCGCTCGGTTGTCTGCGAAGAGAGCCATGGCACCGGCACCCATGTAACCATAGGCCGAGTTAATCAAAATCTTCATCGCCGCCTGTGTCGCATCATGGTGATTTGCCTCCACCGAGCCTGGAAGCGCCTGCTTTGCCGCTGCTTTGTGGGCAAGACGCAGATCGGTCAACTGGCCCAAAATGCTGAGAAAGACACCCAAGCGATCTGAGGATGGGCCAATCTGGAAGGTACGCATCAGCGAAGGATATAGCGAGGCCACGTCTGCCTTTACCACCTGTTCCGCGACTCCCGTGGCAAAGAGATGGACGGCACCGCCCTCATGCAAGCCCTGCTCACCACTCTGACTGTTCAAACGAGCAGGCAATGCCGCCCGCGCACGCAGATAGGCACGCACAAGGATTGGTTCGAGAATACCCATCGCAGGGCCAGCTGAGGCCAGACGTTCATAGCGGCGCGGTGCCATACTCGCCAGTGCGAACGGTGCCCCCAATAGACGACGCGAGAGGCCATCCACCTCATTCACATCATCAAGTGCATAGTGGCGCACCATAGCAGGGTCGCGTCGGTAGGTCTCGAAGATCGCCTCACCTTCAAGATACACGCGCTCAGAAGAGGCAATACCAAAATATTTCGCTGCCTCTTTTAGGCGATGACCAGGCATGTCACGTACCACAAAATCATGGCGGCGCACAGCATCCAGCGTATCAATCAGTTCCCGCCCGGCCACACTATAGCGCACACGCTTGCGTGCCTCTGGTCCAATCGCCAACGTCTCCTCGCGTCGCTCTAGCAGCATCGGCCCGCCCTGACGACCAAGAGCCAATGGAATGCTATACAGTTTCGCCCGCTCCTCCAAAAAGGGCAGATCAAAACCAAACAGATTATGATTCTCAATCACATCGGGATCGCGCTCACTAATAATCTGGCACAGTTGCGCAATCAATGCGGCCTCATCTTCGGGTCTCGGTGCCTCAAGCACAGTCGAGAAGCCGCGATTATCGCGTATCGCCACCATAAAGATACGCCCACGATGGGGGTCTAGCGCGGTTGTCTCCAGATCGAACTGCATACGGTGCAGGTCATCATACACCATACCGCGAAAATACACGCGCCCCGTCAGCATCAAGTATTGCTCTACCGGGCCAACACGATAATACTCCTCTTGCAACTCGTTTAAACTATGCACGCTACGATCAAGCCGCCGCGATGCTCCCTGCACAATCGTACGCTCCAGCACATGTCCATCATCAGAACTGAGCACATAGCGAAAGGCATCAGTAGGTCCATTCAATAGGCTATAGGAAATCTTTGCCCTGTGCATTCCAACGGCATCAAAGGGGAGTAAGGTGGAGCCAAGTTGCTTTACATCTGCTAGTGAGGTTGCGAAGAGCCAGGGCCGGAAACGTTCAGTACTACACGTAATGCGTCCTTGTTCGCGCCGCCAGATCAACGCTCGCCCATTGTGCGCCGCCCAGACAGAAACAATTCCCGTCATCGCATCCCAACCAAAGAGACGTTCATCCACCTCTCGCGGTGTAGGTTCATGTGCGGAAGAGGTACTCACTTGGCTGCTCCTGTCGTTGCTAATGGGCGACCATTTGCTCTAGCATAGTATACCATGTCCGCTTTAGCAATCTGAACGAGGGGCTATTTTTGGCGTTCTAAGGAAGCGCGGTTCCCTTGCTCTGTTTGGGTTGTGCTCTCCATATGTTTCTCCGCGTGGTTCTCTCTGTTTCATTTGACTGCAGCACCAGGGAAAGACTAGGTGCCTACATTGATCTGAAGGACACGCACGCCCTGCATATCCAGCCAGTAACGTTCCTTCACGTTCGTAACGCGGATGAGCACCATATCGCATGAGGGACAACGCACGATTGTACCCATGCCATGCATATAGACAGCCAGCGTAGCAATGGCATTGGTTGTGCCGCAACCCGTGCAGGTTGCCTGAACGAGCGTCATGTCAAAGGGAAAGATCGCTTGCAAGGTACCCGCAGCAGCGTTACCATCCAGTTTGTTTTCCATCATGCTTCTCCTGTCGGTCCAAATCGTTCGGTTTTGATGCTCGCAACTTCGTGTCCCAGTGCCACCAAGCTCGCTGCGGCGGTTTCGACGAAGGGTGTGGGGCCGCAGATGAACGTCAGGGGATGTTGGTCAGGCAACCATGCCACCTCACGCAGCATCTGGGAATCAATGCGGCGGTGATAGCCAGTCCATGCTGGCGGTTGCTCACGCGTCAAGGTATGCACGACCTCAAGCATTGTAGTGCTCTTGACCAAGTGGTCGAGTTCGTCACGGTAGATCACCTCCTCGAAGGAGCGCGACGAATAGAGCAAACGGGTCGGGATGGTGCTCCCCACAGCGGCGCGGTGGCGCAACATCGCCATCAAAGGTACGATGCCTGATCCGCCAGCGATGAGCAGGAGTGGGCCACCTAGCTGCGCCTCCCAGACAAAATATCCCCCGATGGGTCCGCGCAGTTCCAATTTGTCACCGACGCGCAACTCACCTGCGAGGTAGGGTGACACTTCCCCGTCATCGAGCCGTTCGACGGTGAGCGTCACGCGCCGATTATCTTCAGGAGGGGAGGCTATCGAATAGCTGCGCTCGACCTGGTAACCGTCTTCGGCGGTGAGTCGCACATCCACGTGTTGCCCAGGCCGATGTCCCATCCAGTTGGGGACGGAGAGAGTGATGCTCTTCGCCCGCGCTGTTTCTGCCTGCGTAGCCACGACCTTACCAAATTGCCAGGTCAGTCGCCCTGGTAGCGTTCTTCTTTCCATGGGTCTCCGTGATTGTTATAGCCAAGCGACTCCCAGAAGCCCGGTTCATCCTGATCGAGCAGGCGCAGACCTCGGACCCACTTGGCACTCTTCCAGAAGTAGAGGTGTGGAACCAGCAAGCGTACCGGGCCACCATGTTGAGGGGGTAGAGGCTGCCCATCGTACGTGTCGACCACCCATGCCTTGCCACCAAGCACCTCATCCAGAGGCAGGTTGGTGGTGTAGCCACCATCGCTGAAGGCAAGCAGATAACTGGCAGCCGTCTCGACCTGCGAGAGCAGGGTATCGAGGGAGACGCCTTCCCACTTCGTGTCCAATTTCGACCACTTGGTTACACAGTGGATATCTTTCGTCACCGTATCGCGAGGCAAAGCACGAAATTCGTCCCAGGTCCAGCGTTTTGGCTGATCGACCTCCCCTACAATAGTGAAATCCCAGCTTGCCAGAGGAGTATGTGGCGTTGGTCCCGCCGAGAGCACGGGAAAGCCGCGTTCGAGATATTGTCCAGGCGGGATGCGTGCGCTCGTGTCGTCCTTCTGGCGACGACCTCGGAATCCGCGTGAGATGAATCCTTCACCCATATGGTTACCTCCTGATCTGCTTTCGCTTATCTCTTCATGTACAATATTGTATCATATGCATTTATAACTACACCAAACACGAACAGAAGTTGTAACCCGACATGTTTATTCCCCCACTTTCTCCGCTAAAAGAGGGAAAGTGGGGAACCCTGTGCTACCTAGTATTGAGAAGCCAGCCGCCATCCGCTGCGATCTCTGAACCAACGATAAACGATGAGTCGTCAGAAGCGAGAAACAGCGCGACATTGGCCACCTCTTCAGGCCGACCCAGACGCTTGACAGGCGAACGGCTGACACGCGCTACATCCTGAGCCTGTAGTATCTCCTGCGAAGACCCCGACCGATCCAGCAGCCGTGTCGCGATGGGACCAATCGTGATGGTGTTCACCCGAATACCACGGCCAATCAGTTCAGACGCGAGGGCGCGAGCCAGCGCGTGAACCGCCCCCTTACCCGCCGTATAGAGCGAACTATTGGCGATCCCCGTGAGCGCGTTCACCGAACCATTGAAAATGATTGATGCAGGCTGATTGAGAAAAGGCAGTGCCTTCTGGACATCACGGAGATCAGGGGAGTGACCGAGGCCCAGAAGACGACATTGCATGCGTTAGGTGCGATTGAGAGTAGCACACTGAATCCGTAGGGGCCAGCTGATACAGGTTTAAGAATGAAACGGGGAATAAACGGGATGCTGTAGGGACCAGCTTGAGCGTGTTCAAGAGACATCAACTTAAGAATAGCTGAGGTGGTGGGAACGCTCGTTTCAGGAGGGCGGGGGTGGGGAGGACGGGTGGAAGGGACCCTCGGGTCGCCCGTGGGGTGGGGCAAATGCCCAAAAAAGGGGGGTATTGCCGGCACGGGCGACCCAAGGGTCCCAGCCCCGCCTCGTGCGCCGCCCCCGCCCCTACTGAAAAGCTGAGATGTTCGCTTAGGTTGATATCTCTTTAACGCGCTCAAGCTGGTCCCTACGGAGCGCGCAGCGCGCTTCGCTGCTGCTTTTGACCTGCATCCAGCTTGTTTTCTTCCCAGTTTATTTCGGCAATGTCCATCAGCACGTCACATACACCCCTTGACACCTTCTAAGTTTAGTGCTAAACTATCAGCTATAAGGAACATGCGGTAAAGGAGAAAAGAAAAGGGATGCTTCAGTCAGCAGTACTAGCCTGGTTGCGTTTGGCACGCGTCTTTCAAAAAATCGACCGTGCCTCGGTGCTACTTTTACGCCCGTGGGACTTGAACGTAGCACAATTTGATGTCTTGACACAGGTTGGCTCGTCGCAAGGCATCACACAACAAGAACTGGCTGACCGCTTATTGGTGACAAAAGGCAATATCTCCCAACTGCTTGATCGCATGGAACGGCTCGGCCTGCTCAAACGTTTTCAGGAGGGGCGCGCAAATACACTTACCCTCACAGAGATGGGACAGCGACTGTATGAACAAGTGGTTCCATCGCAAGAAAAGATGATCGCCGAACAGTTCTCTGAACTCACAGGCGAAGAGGTTGAACAACTCCTACGTCTGTTACGCAAACTCGACCACAGTATCAAATAAAAACATTTTAGCCTAAAGTTCATCACTAAACCATTTTGCATTGCCTGCGCAAGCAAAGAAAGGAAGACAACAGATGTCATCCATCAAGCCGATTCAAGGGCTCCATCACATCAGTATCGTCAGCGCGAACGCACAGCGCACGGTCGATTTCTATACACAGGTATTGAGATTGCGCTTCGTCAAGAAGACTGTCAACTTTGACGATCCTGAAAGCTATCACCTCTACTTCGGCGATGAGGTCGGTCATCCCGGCACAGCCGTTACCTTCTTTGAGTGGCCACACGCTCCCAAGGGACATCCCGGCATCGGCGGTACGCACCATTTCGCACTCATCGTGCCTGACTACAACGGCTTGCTCAAATGGAAACGCCGTCTAAATGATCTTGGCATGTCTGTTGATGGGCCGTTAGATCGGCACTACTTCAAGAGCATCTACCTGAATGATCCGGATGGCACCATTGTCGAGATTGCCACACTCGGCCCAGGCTGGGCCATCGACGAGCCAGCGGACACGATTGGCACAACCTTCAAAGCACCGCCCGCTGAGATGATTGTCAACAATCGTGATGAAGCGCGTATCAAAGCGGAAACATGGCCCGAACCAGTGCCGGAAATTACCAGCGACATGGCTTTGAAACGGGGAATGCATCACATTACCGCCATCGCCAGCGACATTCAGCGCACCCATGCCTTCTTAGGCGAGACGCTGGGGCTTCGCCGCGTCAAGATGACCTCGAACTTTGACGATCCCAACTCCGCCCACTGGTATTGGGGCGCGAACGAAGGCAATCCAGGCACACTGATTACCTACTTCGAGCGCAAAGCGGACCGTGAAAGACGTGTGCAGATGGGCGCGGGACAAACACACCACTACGCCTTTGCGGTGCCCGATGAAGAGTCACAACTAGCTTGGCGTGAACGGCTGGTCAAAGCAGGCTTGCGCGTCACGCCCATACTTGATCGCATCTACTTCAAGAGCATCTACACCAGCGATCCCGACGGCCATATTGTAGAATTGGCAACGGCAGGCCCCGGCTTTGCCGTTGACGAGTCCGTGAGCGAGCTGGGACAGCAACTGCAATTGCCACCATGGTTAGAGGGAAACCGTAAAGAGATCGAGCGCATTCTGCATCCCATCACCGTCCAGGGTTGGTCCCCTGCAAAGGAGTAATCAGTAAACATGACAAATGCAATCTCGCTCAACGACGTGACAGGTCCACATCAAAAGCAAGTCGTCTTACAGGCGGGCGCGTCACTCGCAACGGCGCGGGCAGCCATGATTATGCTGCACGGACGCGGTGCAGGACCAGAGGATATTCTCACACTGGTGCCAGAACTGGTGCAGGAGGGCTTTGCCTTCCTCGCGCCACGAGCTGCCCACAACACATGGTACCCCAATAGCTTTCTGGCACCCATTCCCAGCAACGAACCGTGGCTCACATCGGCCCTTTCAGTGATCACTTCCCTGCTCGCTCAGGTGCAGGCGGCAGGTATTCCCAAGGAGCGCACGATGCTGCTCGGCTTCTCGCAGGGTGCCTGCTTATCCCTAGAATTCCTCGCCCGCAACGCTCAACGCTACGGAGGCATCGCAGGTTTGAGCGGTGCGCTGATCGGCCCCGATGGGACACCCCGTGACTATGCTGGAAGTTTAGCGGGAACACCCGTTTTCCTCGGCTGTAGCGACATCGACTTTCATATTCCTAAAGAGCGTGTGCTAGAATCCGCCGAAATTTTGCAGCGTTTAGAGGGAACGGTGACGGCACGTCTCTATCCAGGCATGGGCCACACTATCAATCAAGATGAAATTGACTTCGTACGTGCCATGATGACAAACATAGTATAACGTAAAACGTAGCATAGAGTGTGATATCGTACTCTATGCTACGTTTTACGTTATACTATATCCATGGATATGAACTACCTTGCTATGTTACGACTGATGCAACTGGCAGATAGTGCCTTGCCTATCGGCAGCACCGCCCACTCGTTTGGTCTTGAAACGCTGGTCGCCGAAGGACACCTGGAGGTGGCTCAACTTGAGGCATTTCTGGGTGAGTACTTGAAAGAGGTGGGGGAGTTTGAGGGTGCTTTCTGTCGTCTAGCCTACCGTCTTGCCTCTATTGAGGAACAAGATACTTTTACAACACAGTGGCTTGCCCTGAACGAGCGGCTCAGTGCTTTCAAAACCGCCCGCGAGAGTCGCACGGCGAGCGCAACCCTGGGGCGACGCCTGCTGCAACTCGTGGCGAATCTGGAGGATGTCCCACGCTTGCGCCTTGCCTTACAATCCACTAAAGCCGCAGGCAGCGATACCCACTATAGCACCGCTTTTGGCTTGGTGGGCGGCATCATCGCGGTTAGCGAAACAGCAGCAACTCTGGCGTATTTGCAGCAATCGTTCATGGGCATGGTCTCGGCCTGTCAGCGTCTGATGCCGCTTGGTCAGAGCCAAGCCAGTTGGCTGATCTGGCATCTTAAGGCCACCCTCTGCACCGTCGCAGAGCGCAGCGAACAGACAGCCAATCAGATAGACAATGTGACACTCTATACGCCACTCGTGGACATCAGTAGCATGCGCCATCCCTTCCTGACGACACGCCTATTTATCAGTTAGGGATTTCGCGAAGCTTGCTAACCGTTGGCTGCCTGTCTTACAATGTCCTCAACACGTTCAGCTTAGTATTTTCTATTAGGAGCACGGTGGACCCTTCTGCAACCGCGAGTAGACATCAGACGCAAGGACGACTACAGCTTCACTTCACACAGAGTGAAGACGGGAGGCGAACCCAATTACATGTACGAGAACAGCAACCACCTTTACAAGTGATACGCGCATTTCCGCTCGCAACGGGTGGTGCGCTTGTTCACTTGCACAATATTTCGGGCGGCGTACTCGGTGGCGATCAACTCGTGCTTGACGTTGAGGTAGGGCCAGCAACCCACGCGCAACTGACCTCTACTAGTGCCACGCGCCTCTATCGCAGCCGTTCCGAGGCAGCCATTGCCAAACAAACAACCACCATCAAGGTGTGCGAAGATGCCCTCCTTGAGTACCTGCCCGACCCACTGATCCCCTTCGCGGGCTCACGTTACCAGCAACGCACACAGATTGAGCTTGCTGCTGGTGCGGGCCTCTTCTGGTGGGAAACGATTGCCCCCGGTCGCGTCGCGAAGGGCGAACTATTTGAGTACGCACAACTACTCCTCACACTCCAGATTGCGGCGCAGAGTCGCCCCATAGCCATTGAAGCCATCAAGCTTGAACCGCACTGTCGCACACTCTCCTCATTGGCGAGGCTGGGTCCCTACTACCACTTTTGTAGCTTCTACGTGTGTCGCGTAGGTCTAGCAGCAGCCCAATGGTCTCAGCTAGAAAAGGAGCTAGGAGCATTAGCCCAAGAGCTATCTCAACCCGGCGAACTCAGTTGGGGCGTAAGCACGCTGACAGCTCACGGGCTCGTCATTCGCGCCATCAGCCGTCAGGGGCGAGCAATCCCGCCGGGGCTACTCACATTCTGGCGTGCGGCCAAAAGATTTCTTTACCACGAGGAGCCTATCCCGCCGCGCAAAATCTACTAAATTCAAACAAGTCCAAACAAAAAGGAGCGTTATCGTGAACCTCACACAACGCGAACAGGAAAAACTCCTGCTCTTTACCGCCTCCGAACTGGCGCGTAAACGACAGGCACGCGGCCTCAAGCTCAACTACCCGGAAGCCATCGCCATTTTATCCGCGGAAATCATGGAGGCGGCTCGCGATGGCAAAAGTGTAGCGGAGATCATGATTTTCGGCACCAGCATCTTGAAACGCACAGACGTAATGGAAGGCATCGCGGAAATGATTCACGAGGTGCAGGTGGAGGCCACCTTCCCTGATGGCACCAAGCTTGTCACCATCCACGATCCCATCCAATAAGCCAGCAAGCGCAAAGAAATGGAGAGAGCCGATGAAACCAGGAGAATATTTGCTTGACGAGACAGCAGGCGACATCGAGGCCAATGCAGGACGCGCCACGATGCAACTAGTCGTGAAGCACACCGGAGATCGACCAGTACAGGTGGGCAGTCACTATCACTTTTCTGAGGTCAACTCAGCCTTACACTTTGACCGCGAGGCCGCTTACGGCATGCGCCTCAATATCGCCGCTGGCACCTCGGTCCGTTTTGAGCCAGGAGATGAAAAAGAGGTCAACCTCGTTGCCCTTGCCGGAACCCGCACCGTCTATGGACATAACGGACGCGTGAACGGGCAATTGGATAGCGCGAAGTCAGCACAGCAAACAGGAGAGAGCGCATCATGAGCTTGCGAATACCACGCCGCACCTATGCCGACCTGTATGGCCCCACCACAGGCGACCGTGTGCGTCTGGCAGATACCGAACTCATCATAGAGGTAGAAAAAGACTTCACCGTCTATGGAGATGAAATCACCTTTGGCGGTGGCAAGGTCATCCGCGACGGCATGGGTCAGAGCAGTCGCGCCACCCGCGAAGGGGTCAACGGTGCGCTCGATCTGGTCATCACCAACGCCCTCATCATCGACCATTGGGGCATCGTCAAAGGCGATATCGGCATCAAAGATGGTCGCATCGTCAAGGTCGGCAAGGCAGGCAACCCTGACACCATGGCAGGCGTTGACCCAGAGTTGGTAGTCGGGGCAAGTACCGAGGTCATCGCAGGCGAAAATATGCTGGTGACAGCAGGCGGCATTGACAGTCACATTCACTTTATCGCCCCGCAACAGATTTACGAGGCGATTTCCAACGGCATCACCACCATGATCGGCGGTGGCACTGGACCGGCCACGGGCACCAACGCCACCACCTGCACCCCCGGTGCCTGGAACCTAGCACGCATGCTGCAATCGCTCGAAAGCTGGCCTATGAATTTCGGTCTGCTGGGCAAGGGCAACACCTCAACCGCCGAACCGCTCGCGGAACAGTTACGCGCCGGTGCCTGTGGCCTCAAGCTGCACGAGGACTGGGGAACGACCCCTGCCGCCATCGATACCTGCTTGAAAGTCGCGGACCAGTACGATGTGCAGGTCGCCATTCATACCGACACCATCAACGAAGCTGGCTTTGTCGAAGATACCATCGCCGCCATCGCCGGACGCACCATCCATACCTATCACACCGAAGGTGCTGGCGGTGGGCATGCGCCAGATATCATCCGCATCGCCGCGTTCCCCTATATCCTGCCTTCATCCACTAATCCAACCATGCCATTTACCAAAAACACCATTGCCGAACACCTGGATATGCTGATGGTCTGCCACCATCTCAACCCACAGGTGCCGGAAGATGTGGCCTTCGCCGAGAGCCGTATCCGCCCCGAAACCATCGCCGCTGAGGACATTCTGCATGATCTGGGCGTCTTCAGCATGATGTCCAGCGACTCGCAGGCAATGGGTCGCATCGGTGAGGTGGTGCTACGCACATGGCAAACAGCACATAAGATGAAGGTGCAGCGTGGGCCACTGCCGCAGGACTCCGAGCGCAACGACAATAACCGCGTCAAACGCTACATCGCCAAGTACACCATCAATCCGGCAATAGCCCATGGTGTAGCACACCAGATTGGCTCGATTGAACCAGGCAAGCTAGCCGACATCGTGATCTGGAACCCGGCATTCTTTGGTGTCAAGCCCGAAATGATCGTCAAGGGCGGTTTTATCGCCTGGAGTGCCATGGGTGATGCCAACGCGTCCATTCCCACCCCACAGCCCGTGCTCTACCGTCCCATGTTTGGCTCGTTTGGCGGCGCAGTCGCTGCCACCAGCCTCACTTTTATGTCAAAAGCGGCACTTGAGGCAGAGATACCGGCAAAGCTAGGCCTGAAAAAGATGGCCGTTGCCGTCGAAAATTGTCGCACAGTGGGCAAGGCCAACATGATCCATAACGATGCCATGCCCAAAATCGAGGTTGACCCAGAAACCTATGAAGTGCATGCCGATGGCGAACTCCTCACCTGCGAGCCCGCCGAGGTCTTGCCCATGGCCCAACGTTACTTTCTCTTTTAGGAGGGATATCCCAGAAAGGGGTTGATTGATGACAGAAAACCATACAACACGAGCATTTCGCGTGGGGATCGCTGGTCCCGTGGGCAGCGGCAAAACGGCCCTGGTGGACAGCCTGAGCAAACGACTCTGGCCAACCTATGATCTAGCGGTCGTCACCAACGATATCTACACCAAGGAAGATGCCGAATTCCTCCTCAGGTCGGGCACGCTACCCGAAACCCGCATTCGCGGCGTAGAGACTGGGGGCTGCCCACATGCCGCCATCCGTGAGGACGCCTCAATGAATTTAGAGGCCATCGCCGATCTCGAAGAAACGCTGCCTAACCTGGAACTCATTTTTGTTGAAAGCGGTGGCGACAACCTCGCCGCCGCCTTCAGCCCAGAGTTGGTTGACGTGTTTATTTACGTGATTGATGTGTCTGGCGGCGACAAGATACCGCGCAAGGGTGGCCCCGGCATTACGCGCTCGGACCTGCTTGTCATCAACAAGATAGATCTGGCCCCCTATGTTGGAGCCTCACTAGAAGTGATGGAACGCGACGCACGGCGCATGCGGGGTGAACGCCCGTTTCTCTTCACCAACCTGAAAGATAATACGGGACTCGCCGAGGTCATTTCGTGGTTGGAGCAACACCTCAAAGCTCCACCAGAGCAACGCCGCGCCATCTTCGATGCCCATGCACCCTACGTGCCGCAGCATGAGCACCATCACGAGCATCACGCGCACACGCATTAATGCCATACACCTGCGCCTATTACCTTCGATTTTCAAAGAGGCAAGTACTTGCCTCTTTGAAAATCGAAGGTAGCAACGCTCATCTCCCAACACATGTGATATACTAACCTGTAATAGTTACAGTTCCTCACTATGCCCCTGATGCTTGTAGGAAAAACACAAGAAGGAGCAACCCACTATCCAAGACAATAACATCGCGTTACGAAGCGGACAGGCACGCCGTGATCCACTACTCGCATCTCATCTCACTGCTCCACTCACCCCACTGATTGGCCGAAAACGTGAAGTGAGGGCGGTGTGTCACCTCTTGCAACGTCCAGAGGTGCGTTTCGTGACGCTTACTGGTCCCGGCGGTGTTGGCAAAACACGTGTAGGCTGGGCTGTCGCTGGCGAGTTACTCGAACACTTTGCGCATGGCATCTGTTTTGTTTCCCTGGCCCCGGTCAGCGATCCCCAACTGGTCATTGTGACTATCGCCCAGACGTTAGGGCTCTGGGAAGCCGGAGACCGTCCCCTGCATGAACAACTACGAGTCTATTTGCGTGACCAGCACCTGCTGCTACTGCTCGACAACTTCGAGCAGGTGCTCGCGGCAGCCCCACAATTGACTGACTTGTTGGCATCCTGTCCTCAGCTGCATATCCTGGTAACCAGTCGGGCCGCCTTACGCATTCAGGGTGAATACGAGTTTATGGTCTCTCCGCTGGCCGTGCCCGATCTCAAGCAGCTACCCACGAACGAGGAGCTGGCGCAGATAGCGACGGTGAGCCTCTTCTTGCAGAGGGCACAAGCCGTTCAGTCCGACTTCCAGTTGACCACGGCCAATGCCCGCACCATTGCAGCTATCTGTGCCCGTCTTGAAGGCTTGCCTTTGGCCGTCGAATTGGCCGCAGCTCGCATCAAACTGCTTCCTCCTCAGGCTCTACTCAAACGCCTCAAGCATCGGCTACAGGTGTTGGCTGGGGGGAAACAAGACCTGCCAGCACGTCAGCAAACGTTGCACAATACCTTGCAATGGAGCTATGACCTCCTCAATTCCTTGGAGCAGCGTCTCTTCCGTTTGCTCTCAATCTTTGTTGGCGGTTGCCTTTTACAGGCCGCAGAAGCGGTCACACAAACAGTCGACGCCGCACACGTTACAGACACGACAGGCAACGATCAGGCGATAGATGTGTTAGGTGGGGTAGTCTCCCTACTCGACAAGAGCTTGTTGCAACAAACAGAGATCGAGACCGAGGAGCCGCGCGTACTTATGCTCGAGACGATCCGCGAGTTTGGTCTCGCATGCCTGCAAGAGCAAGGAGAGTTGGAGGTCACACGGCGGGCGCACGCCACCTACTATCTGCAATTGGCGGAGGAGGCAGCAAGGTATCAGTTTAGCACCGAGGCTGGCCCCTGGTTCGATCTCTTGGAGCGCGAGCAGGAGAATGTGCGTGCCGCCCTGCAATGGGCCTTGGAATGTCAGGAAGAGGGGGAGAACGGCGTTGAAACTGCCGTGCGCTGGGGCTGGGCACTGTGGAGGTTTTGGAGTGTGCGTGGGCGTCTCCATGAAGGGCGCACCTTCCTTGAGCGAGTCATCGTAGCCTCCGAGAAGAGTGGAGCATCAGTGCGGGCGAAGGCCCTTTCTGCTACCACTCTCATCGCTTCCTATCAAGGTGATTATGCCAGAGCAGAGCAACTCTGTGCTGAAGCACTCACCCTGTTCCAACAACAGACAGATCAGCAAGGGATCGTCTATATCCAAGCTGTACAGATAGGCGTCGCTTTGCATCGTCGTCAGTCTGCGTACATACATACCTTGGCAGAGGAAGCTCTTGCTCTGCTCAAAAAGGATAGCGATCCCTGGTGGAGCGCGTACTTCCTCATCGTCCTGGCGCGGGCAGCCTCTTTCCAGCAGGAGTATGCGCGTGCCGCTCAACTCTTTGAGGAGAGCCTGACACTTCTGAGAACGCTGGGCTACCCAGGAGATGTCGCTTGGCCATTGCTCTATATGGCACACGATCTCATTATCCAGGGCAAGCATACACAGGCACGTCCTCTGTTAGAGGAGGGTCTGGCTCTGTGTCGCAAGGCCGATAGCAAGGGTGGATTGGCCTACGCACTCAGTCTCCTCGGGCAGGTGGCCCTTGAGCAAGGAGACGTGAGCAGTGCCAGTGAATACTTTACCGAGAGCCTGCGGCTTAACCAAGAGGTGGGACATCGGCAGAGCATTTCCCGCTCATTCTTCTTCCTTGCAAGCGTGCTCGCGTTGCAAGGGGATGACATCCACGCCCGTCCCCTTTACGAGGAGGGACTGACCATCGCTATCATGTTGGAGCATCTTGGATTAATAGCCTCGTGTCTGGAAGGGTTAGCCGCTGTAGCTGCGCTGGAACAGCCAGCCTGGGCTGCACGCCTGTGGGGAGCGGCCCAAACCATACATCAGGGTCGCAGCACATCATTGCCCCAGGGGATGCATATCCGTAATGAGCAGGCACAGACCGCTGCACGCAGCGGTCTGGGCGAAACAGCATTTACTGCCGCATGGGAGGAGGGACAAACGCTGTCGCCGCAACAGGCCTTGGCAGCACAGAAGCCAGTTGCCGTATCCAGGCAGGTGGTCAAGGAACCCGCAACCATGGCGGTAAAAACGCGTTTTCCCAACCAATTGACGCGCCGCGAGGCCGAGGTATTGCGTCTGGTAGCAGAAGGGTTGACCGATGCTCAAGTGGCGCAAAAGCTCGTTCTCAGCTCTGGTACCGTCAGCTGGTATGTACGCTCTATTTGCAGCAAGCTAGGCGTCTCCTCACGAACCGCCGCCACCCGCGCTGCTATCGAGCAGCATCTCCTCTAGCACCTCACTGCTCTTCCTATAATTCTATAGGTCAAACCCTACTACCCCTCATACAGAAAATCCTCTACTTCTGTAGATGTGCTGCGGCTTGCTTGCGGATAAACTTGAAACAGTGAATGATGCACGTCTCATTGCGGGACCTCTTTTGATAAAGGAAACAATTTGTCATGTCTCAAACAGCCAATCGCCTGAATCTCATAGATACCATGATGACTGAAGCAACCCAGAAAGGGTTACTGCAACTCACGGTCGAGAGCAATACCCTCGATGGGCGCATAATCCATCTCGATGGCCGACCGCTGATCAATTTCGGAGTATGCAGCTATCTGGGACTGGAAATGGACCCACGCCTCAAGCAAGGCACTATAGATGCCGTCCTACGCTATGGCACCCAATTTGCCTCGTCGCGTGGCTACCTTTCTGCCCCACCCTATAACGAACTGGAGCAGTTGCTTCAGCGCATTGTCGATGCCCCTGTTCTGGTGACTCCGACGACGACCTTGGGACATCTCGCAGCACTTCCTACCCTCATAGGAGAAGAAGATGCTGTGCTGATGGACCAGCAAGTTCACAACAGTGTTCAGATGGCCGTGGAGCATGTGCGTGCCATGGGAACTCTGGTGGAAATTGTTCGGCACAACGATATGAGTGCCCTTGACGCTCGTCTTCGCGAACTGGGTAGCCGCTATCAGCGCGTCTGGTACCTCGCCGATGGCGTGTACAGCATGTTTGGTGACGTGGCTCCGCTTTCAGAACTCAGGTCTTTGCTCCAACGCTATCAAAACCTGCATCTCTACCTCGATGATGCTCATGGCATGAGTTGGACTGGGCCACGTGGATGTGGCTACGTGTTGAGCAACCTGCCAGAGCGTGAGCGGGTCATCGTTGCCCTTTCGATGGCAAAAGGGTTCGCCGTGGGAGGTGGAGTACTGGTCTTTCCCGACACCCAGTCGCGGCAACGGGTTCGCAATTGTGGAGGACCAATGATCTTCTCTGGCCCTATCCAGCCTCCTTTGCTGGGAGCAGCCATTGCCTCTGCTCGTATCCACCTCTCACCAGAGATCAACGAAATGCAACAGCAATTGCTCGAGCGTATTCGTTTGTGCAATGACCTCATGCAACAGAAGGGACTTCCCCTCGCCTCGCCGGGCTTGACCCCCATCCGTTTTGTTGCGACCGGTTGGACGCGAGTGGCACACAATCTCACGCTTCGTCTGATGGAGGATGGCTTCTTTCCCAACATCGTCGGCTTCCCTGCCGTTCCACTCAAACAGTCGGGCATCCGCATTACTATCACGAGGCACCATCATGAGGAAGACATCCGTTCCCTCGTTGATGCGCTGGCATACCACTTGCCCTTAGCCTTGCAAGAGGAAGGAAGCGGATTTGAGGACATCACGAAATTCTTCCGTCGCTTCCTTCCAGTTCCTTCCGGTAAAGGGGGTGGAAGCGTCACGGAAGCCTCACCAAGGAGTGCGCTTCCTGCTCGTGACATGCTTCATGCGTAGAGCACGAAAAGCGGCAAGAGACACTGATTATGCAACATATGACAGATGAAAGGAAAATTTCATGAAGAATAAGCAACCATCACAGAGTAAATTTGGTGGGCAGCATGCCGTGGTGATCGGCGCGAGTATGACTGGACTCTTGGCAAGTCGCGTCCTTGCCGACCATTTCGAGCACGTCACCATTATTGAACGCGATCCGCTTCCACACGAGGTGCAGGCCCGCAAGGGAGTACCCCAGGGACGCCATGTCCACATATTACTACAACGGGGCGCATCGGTGCTGAATGACCTCTTCCCAGACCTCTTTCCCGCGCTGATAGCAGATGGAAGTATCGCCATCGACACGGTTGCCGACTTTCATTGGTATAACTTTGGCGCGTGGAAACCTCGCTTCACGAGCGGTATCACGTTCTACAGTCAGAGTCGCCCACTGCTAGAAGGGCATGTGCGTGAGCGGGTAGCAGAGAGAAGCAATGTGCGTTTTCTCGATGAGTGTGATGTGGTCAAGCTCTGTGCCACTGCTGATGCCACGCGGATTACTGGGATTCAGGTCCGTCATCGCGCCCGTGAGCCGCGCGAAGAGGTGCTTTCCGCAGACCTTATTGTAGACGCTAGCGGGCGCGGGTCGCAGA
Source organism: Ktedonobacterales bacterium (assembly GCA_038199755.1). Lineage (GTDB taxonomy): Bacteria > Chloroflexota > Ktedonobacteria > Ktedonobacterales > Ktedonobacteraceae > JBBPYR01. The sequence goes on from JBBPYR010000106.1 coordinate 17,598, forward strand.
CGCCACATTGGTTAGCCGCCCTTGGTTACGACACGGTCGAGGAAAGCACAATCAAGGTCGATGTTGGCTATGCGACACGCCTCTATCGTCGTCCTGATCACCTCCAAGTTGACAGTGATATGCTCGCCATCTATTCAACCCCTCCCGCAGAGAAACGAGCCGGAGTGCTCGCACCCATTGAAGACAACCACTGGATTGTGACTCTGATCGGCTGGGTGAAGGATTACCCACCCGACGATGAGGCCGGATTTCTCGCCTTTGCCCGCAGTTTACCGCAGCCTGACCTTTATGAGGCGATCAAAGATGCCGAACCCATAACCCCTATCGCGCTTCATAAGTTCCCCGCCAATCGTCGGCGTCATTATGAGCGTCTCACCCGCTTTCCAGAAGGCTTAGTGGTCATGGGCGACGCCGTCTGCAGCTTCAACCCCGTCTATGGACAGGGTATGACAGCAGCGGCTCTCGAAGCCGAGACGCTCAACACCCTGCTCTATCAGCAGAAAGAGCGTCATCCGCGTGGGAATATCACAGGTTTCTCGCGGCTTTTCCAAAGGAAGATCACGAGCATTGTGGATGCCTTCTGGCTGCTGGCCGCGAGCGAAGATTTTCGTCACCCTGAGACGCAAGGGAAACGTCCCTTTGGCGTCCATCTCCTGAACAGCTATGCACGTCGCGTCCACGAACTCTCAACAGTCGACCCACAGGTGACGTTGCTTCTCTATCAAGTCTTGCAAGCGATCAAACCGCCAACGTCTCTCTTCGCACTACCCATACTAGCGAAAGTGCTCTTCAAAAGGGTACCTCGACAGAGCCAGCAAGCAGAAACGAGCGTTTTGCAAGAGGTACCAGGAGATGCTGTCCCTTCCTCCTCATGGCAGGATGAAGCGCACCCGCACATCGAGTCTTCCATGGCAGAGAAGATCTGATTGTTGTAAGTCCTATGAATGGCGAAAATACTTTTTCGAGAAAGAAAGAGGAAGCAGATATGGGTATCATAAATGCTAATTTATCCCACTGGCAGGCTGAAAACGAAGGGATCGAGCTCCTTGACATCACCATCGGTGAACTCTTAGATCGTCAAGCGTCAGCATATTCCGATCAAGAAGCTCTGGTGTACTCGTGTTATCCCGAATTAGGCGATGTACTCGACATTCGCTGGACTTACCAGAACTATCAGGAACGCGTCAACGCCACCGCCCGTGGATTGCTGGCTCTGGGCTTGGTGAAGGGAGATCATATTGCCATCTGGGCTGCCAACCTGCCCGAATGGCCGCTTTTGCAACTGGCTACGGCGAAGGTTGGCCTGGTTTTGGTCACAATCAATCCAGTCCTGCAAGCTGCCGAGGTTGAGTACATCCTCAAGCAAGGTGATGTCCGCACGCTGTTCTTCATGGCACGCGTCCGTGACCATGATTGCCTAGCAACCATCCGGACACTTATCACTCCGACCGACAAGCAGGGAAATGTGACAAGTGAACGGCTTCCTCTACTGCATACCGTGTGTTTGTTGGGCACTTCCCCTGTTGCGGTACAACAGCAACGTGATTGGCGACCATTGCTCTTTCATGAGATGATCGTTGGTGGGGAGCACGTCAGTAAAGCGGCACTGAGTGAACGACAGGCCTCTGTGACGCCATTCGATCCCGCGATGATGTTGTATACCTCTGGCACAACCGGATCTCCCAAAGGAGCACTATTGACTCATCAGAGCCTGCTCAATAATGCATGGCTGCTTACACAGCGCTGGAGGATCGGCCAGAATACCGCAATGTGTGTGCTGGTGCCCTTCTTTCACTCGATGGGATGTGTCGCGGGAACCCTTGGCACGCTCTTACTTGGCTGCTCGCTACATCCCTTACTGGGCTTTGATGCCTCCAAAGCCTTGCAGATCATCAGTCGCGAACGATGCACCTTTTTGTCAGGGACTCCGACCATGATCGCGGCTATCATCCAACACCCTGATAGGAGCAGTTATGATCTCGCTTCGCTCAAGCTGATCGGGACAGGAGGTGCTCCCGTTCCCATCGCGTTAATGGAGTTGGTCAAAGAGCAATTGGGGGCGGATGTCTTTATTGGCTTTGGTCAGACTGAAGCGACCTGTGGCATCACGGCAACCCTCTCGGACGATCCATTTGCACGTAAGGCAGCGACGGTGGGAAGACCACTCCCCCATACCGAAGTCAAGATTATCAATGCGGAAACAGGAGCAGTTGTTCCTGTTGGAGAGCATGGAGAATTGTGCTGCCGTGGCTACATGGTCATGGCTGGCTACTACAAATTGCCAGAAAAGACAGCCGAGTCGATTGATGCTGAAGGCTGGTTACATACGGGTGATCTGGCAACGATGGATAAGCATGGCTACGTCACTATTGTGGGTCGACTCAAAGATATGGTCATTCGTGGCGGCGAGAACCTTTTTCCACGTGAGATTGAGGAATTCCTCATTCGTCATCCCAAGGTGGCTGATGTACAGGTTGTGGGCGTACCCGATGCCTTTTATGGTGAAGAGTTGCTCGCAGTCATCATTCCGAAACGAGGAGAGCAACTCAGCGAGCGAGAGTTACGCACCTACTGCAAAGGGCAGATCAGCCATCAGAAGATACCGCGCTACTTCCAATTCGTCACCTCTTATCCTCTGACTGGTAGTGGGAAAGTACAGAAGTTTGTCCTGCGAGAAAATGCCATCAAAGCGTGGGACCTCAAGATTCTTCAGCGAACATAGAGGAAAAGGGCAATCCATTACTGAGTGCGTAATGGATTGCCCTTTTCCTCTATGTTCGCCTCAAAGTGCTTACGACCACTCACCTCACCTAAGCGATGAGATAAGGCGAGGATCACTGACTAATTGATCTTCGACTCGCGACCAGACCAAGCGTTGTTACGTAGCACATACTTCTGCACCTTGCCGGTTGAGGTTTTGGGTAGCTCGCCAAACTCAACGGATGTGGGACATTTGAAGTGGGCGAGGCGTTCACGGCAGAAAGCAATGATCTCCTTTTCAGTGGCAGTTTGCCCTGGTTTCAGCGTCACAAACGCTCGCGGTCGCTCACCCCAGGTTTCGTCGGGAATGGCAAAAACGGCACACTCCAGCACGGCGGGATGCTGCACGATGGTCTGCTCCACCTCGATGGTAGAGATATTTTCGCCACCGGAGATGATGATATCTTTGGCGCGGTCGCGCAGTTCAATGTAGCCGTTGGGATGCCAGACTCCGATATCACCGGAATGAAACCAACCGCCGCTAAACGCCTTTGCCGTGGCTTCTGGATTGTCATAATAGCCCTTAGCAACGTTGTTGCCATGCATGATGACCTCACCCATCGTCACTCCATCTCTTGGCACATCGTGCATATGTTCATCCACAATACGCACACGTTCAGCGACAACATTGCCCTGTCCCTGACGAGACGCCAGCCGAGCTTGCTCCTCTTCGGGCAGAGTATCCCACTCGCTATGCCACTCACAGACGGTGTAGGGGCCATAGGTCTCGGTCAAACCGTAGACATGCAGTGGGTAAATATTAAGTTTCTTCATATGCCCCAATAACGTCGGCGAGGGTGGAGCACCCGCCACGGTTGCAGTTACACGCTGTTCCAAACGTTTCGCCTTCGGATTATTGACCAGGAAGACATGCACGGTTGGCGCTCCACAATAATGCGTGACGCCCACGGACTCGAACAGGTCCCACACCTGGCCGGGGTCAATCTTGCGCAGGCACACATGCGTGCCACCAACAGAGGTCACTGCCCAGGGAAAACACCAGCCGTTACAGTGAAACATTGGCAACGTCCATAGATAAACACTGCGGCTATTCATGCCTGTTTCGATAACCTCAGATAGGGCGTTGAGGTATGCGCCGCGATAAGTATACATCACCCCTTTAGGATTGCCAGTCGTGCCAGAGGTATAGTTAATGGAGATAGTTTCTTCCTCGTCCTCCAACCAACTTTCCAGCGGTTCGGGCGAACCAGCGGCGAGAAAAGCTTCGTAGGGATCATCGGCCTCGCCCGTATCCGCTATACGCACGACCTGTATACCTTGCAGGTCAAGCGACTCTACGCTTGGATAAAGTTCGTTATCAACAAAGAGATACTTCGCACCCGCATGCTTCAGAATGTAGGCTACCTCTTGCGTGTTCAGGCGTGTATTCACAGCCACTAAAACACCACCAGCGGCAGGAATAGCGTAATGTGCCTCCAATAAGGCGGGAATATTGGGCGCGAGAAAGGCGACACGATCTTGCTTTTGCAAGCCATTAGCGCGTAAGTGGGACGCCAGACGATAGACGCGCTCGACAAACTCACGATAGCTATACGTACGGGTTTCATGGATAATAGCGACTTTTTCGGGAAACACCAGCGCACTGCGCTCAAGGAAGCTCAACGGCGTAAGATCGGTGCGATAGACTTTCTCTTGCATGACTGCTTACCTACCTGCCTTGCATAACTACCTACTACTACTCACTAATTTTGATGATAGTACGCCCGCGCACACCACCTTTCAGAATGGTCGCTAATGCCTGGGGCACCTCCTCAAACGGTTTTTCATGTGCGATATGATCTAGCAAGCCCGCCGGTTTATAACTACTACCCAGACGGTGCCAGAGTTCGCGCCGCAACTCCATAGGACATTGTACAGAATCGATACCTAACAAGCTGACGCCGCGCAAGATAAAGGGGAACACCGTCGTGCTAAAATTCGCACCCCCCGTATTGCCGCACGAGGCAATAGAGCCGCCAATTTTTGTGGTGCGTAGCAGATAGGCCAGCGTTGAGCCACCCACGGCATCCACGCTCCCGGCCCAGCGTTCCTTTTCCAGCGGGCGGTTACTCTCAGCCGAAACCTCTTCGCGACTCAAAATATCACTCGCGCCTAGCTCTTTCAAATACGCGTGGTCAGTTGTCTTGCCCGTGCTGGCCGCAATGGTGTAGCCAAGCTTTTTGAGGATAGCGATGGCGATACTGCCTACACCCCCGGTTGCGCCCGTCACCAACACCGGGCCATTGTTCGGTGCAAGGCCCATTCGCGCTAGCTGATACACTGACAGAGCCGCCGTAAAGCCAGCCGTTCCCAGAGCCATCGCCTCTTTGAGCGTTAAGCCCTGTGGTAACGGCACCACCCAAGCCGCCTTAACACGTGCATACTCGCTATAGCCCCCAAAGTGCGAAACGCCGATATCATAGCTGGTGGCAAGCACCTCATCACCCGGCTTGAACTGCGGATCGCTCGATTCCGCGATCACGCCCGCCAGATCGATCCCCGGCACAAAGGGATAGTTACGCACAATCCTGCCCTCGGGTATGGATGCCAGCCCATCTTTATAGTTGACATCCGAGTATCGTACCTTAATCAGCACCTCACCCTGTGGAAGATCATCCAATGTTAACTGCTGATGCTGAGCAGTAAAGCCTTGCTCGTTCTTATTGACCACAAATGCACGAAATGATGTTGACGCCATAACTCCTCTTTCCAATAGGAATGCCTCTTGTGGGCATCCTTTTCCCTCACAGAATGCCCCTTATGAGCATCCCATACCCTTTTACCAGACCGTCGAGCCACCATCGACGACGACAATCTGGCCCGTCATATAGGCAGAGGCGGCAGACGCCAGAAACAGCATGACACCCTTGATATCCTCTGGATTACCATAACGGTGGAGCGGTATATCCGCCAGCATCTCCTCACCGAACTTGGAGAGCAGTCCCTTCGACATTTTCGTGGGAAACCATCCCGGCGCGATAGCATTGACATTGATGCCGTAACGCGCCCAACTCGTCGCCAGGTCGCGTGTCATGTTCACGACCGCACCCTTGCTGGTGGCATAGCCAACGGTATTGATATACTTGGGGTTGCCGCCAAACAGACCAGCGACTGAGGCAACATTCACAATCTTGCCACCCTTACCCTGCGCAATCATGCGCTTGCCCACCGCCTGCGACATGATGAACGTTCCCTTGACGTTGACATCCACCACGTACTCAAAGCGTTCCAGTGGCATCTCTTCTGCTGGCGCGCCCCACGTGGCACCACTATTATTGACCAAAATATCAATTGCGCCGAACGCCTTGATTGTCTCCTCGACGACGTGCTCAACATCCTCCGGCTTCGTGATATCACAGGCAAAGGCCAGTGCTTTCCCGCCCTTGGCCTCGATCTCCTGCTTTGTTTGTTCGCACGCCTCAAGCTTGCGCGAACAGACCACGATATTTGCCCCCACATCGGAGAGTGCTTCAGCAGTATAGGCACCGAGCCCACGCCCACCGCCAGTAATGATAGCCGTCTTGCCATCTAAGCGGAACAGGTCTAATACACTCATGGCAACCTTCCTCTTTGAAGAAATATATTGTACCTTCTATCGATATGGTATCTTGTATAGAGTGATTTAGCAAGTAAGTACAGTAATCCACACCACCGCACTAGCGGAAAAGTAGTGAAACGCCCGCGCAAGAACAGCGTTTTCTTCGCAAACCAGAAACCACAGGAGAACAGGATGATGCCCTCTAACGAACAGCATGCACACCACAACCAAAGCCCAGAACTCACGCTTGACCACGAAACCTTTCGCCGCCTGGGATACCGCGCCGTTGATCTCGCCGCTAACTATCTCGCAGAAACGCGCTCACGCCCGGTCTTTCACGCCATGTCGCCAGCCGAACGGCAAGCATTGTTAGAACAAGTCTTGCCACGGGAAGAGGAAAATCCGTCAGCCATCGTTGATTTTTTTCAGCAAAATATTCTTTCACATCCCATGGGCAACGGCCATCCGCGTTTCTTTGGCTGGGTCAATTCGCCACCATCACATATGGGCATTCTGGCAGAACTCCTGGCAGCGACGATGGACCCTAGTTGCGCGGGTGGCGACCATGCAGCGGTCTATCTGGAGCGTTGCGTCACACGCTGGCTTTTGGAATTGGTGGGCTTCCCGCTTGAAGGCAGCATGGGTTTGCTTGTTAGTGGCGGTTCAATGGCTAACCTCACTTGTCTCGCGGCTGCACGTTATTGGGCATGCCAATCACTAGGCTGGAATGTGCGTGAAGAGGGCCTCTTTCAACATTCACCTCTGATCCTCTATCTCTCGGAGGAGGGACATAGCTGTATCCGCAAAGCAGCGGAACTGCTGGGCCTTGGCTCGGCAAACCTCCACCTTGTTCCGATGCACAGCGATTTGACGATGGACATTGAGGCGTTACATAGTACCATCGCCGCTGATCGTGTCGCGGGTAAGCAGCCATTCTGCGTCGTCGCAAGCGCGGGTACCGTGAACACTGGGGCAATTGACCCTATTGACGCGATGGCTGATATATGTGAACAAGAAAATCTGTGGCTGCATGTTGATGGTGCGTATGGTGCCGTGGGTATACTGGACAAGCGGGTAGCGGAACGCTATCGTGGCATGGAGCGGGCACACTCGCTCGCCCTCGACCCGCATAAATGGCTCTCGATACCGTATGAGTGTGGCTGTGCGATTGTACGCGATGCCGCCAACCTGCGCAGCACCTTCAGCCTGGTCCCACCCTACATTCAGACAGAAGAAGGGAAGGGCTTCGGTGGCTTGCCCTGGTTTTCCGAATATGGTTTCCAACAAACACGCGGCTTCCGCGCCCTCAAACTGTGGATGACGCTAAAACACGCGGGCCGTTCAGGGCTAGAGAGCCTTGTCTCACGCCACAATGACCTAGCCCACTATCTCGCGGAATTGGTCGATGCAGCACCAGATATGGAGCGCATGGCCCCCGTCACGCTCTCGATTGTCTGCTTCCGCTACGTTCCCTCAAACCTACAAGGAGACGAAGCCCAGCTTGACGCGCTCAACAAACAGATTATGCAAGAGATACAAGCGGGAGGAGAAGCCTTTGTCACCAGCACCATCCTACAAGGTCACTTTGTCTTACGAGCCTGCATCCTGCACTACGACACAACAGAGGAAGACCTAGTAGCATTGCTCACAATCGTCCGTAAAATAGGAGCCAAACCTCATCAGTAGGAGTGGGAGTGGCGAACGGGGCGGGGGTTGGGACCTTTAGGTCGCCCGTACCGGGAATACCTATGAAGCGGGAAAGGAGCATCACATTATGACAGACATTCCAGCGAGCAGCCATATTATTGATGACCTCATTCATCAGTGGGAGACGCCATTCGTAGAGCAGGCCGTTTTTGGCACGGGTAATGGGCAAGAAATTGCTCAATATCTCAACACATTTTGCGAGCAAACACTTCACAGCAATATCGCGGAATATCTTTTTTACGAATCGAGCCAGGGAGCGGTGTGCGGTGTACAACTTGCCGATGGCAGGCTTATCGTAATCAAAGCGCATCAACCGCAGCGAGATATCCTGTTTTTACAAGCAGTCTATCGTGTGCAACGTTACCTTGCCGAGCAGGGTTATCCCTGTCCGCTACCGTTTGTCGGACCCACACCACTCGTGCATGGACATGCAATTGTCGAGACGCTTATCGACGAGGGCGTTTATATGGATGCTCACATTCCGGCGATACGGCGTAGCATGGCTCAACACCTCGCATGGCTAGCCACGTTCACACCTGCACTCAAAGATATCCCCGGCCTGTCATCGACCGCCATCGCACGTCAGTTACCGCCAGATGTTCTCTGGCCGACACCACACAGCAAAATTTTTGACTTTGAGGCAACAGCACATGGGGCAGAATGGATTGACCAGATCGCACGCGAAGCCAAACACATCCTTGCCCAAGGCGGAGGAGAGCAAGTTATTATTGGGCATACCGATTGGAGCGTCAAACACTTCCGCTTTCTACATGGCAAGGTAAACGTTATTTACGATTGGGATAGCCTGGCTCTTGATCGCGAAACGCTTATCGTCGCAGGTGCTGCGATTGGCTTTACTATGACATGGCACCTGAACGTTCGCCTGACCCCCACACCAGAGGAGGCACGCGCATTCATCGCGGACTATGAAGTGGCAAGAGGAAGGAGATTCACCCAAGATGAGCGGCGTACCATCAATGCCGCAGCCACCTATGGGCTAGCCTATGGCGCACGATGCTATCATTGCCTCCAACGCGACCCCTCTGCCATAGCAGCAGGAACCGCGCTAGAGGCATTGACTCAATACAAAGGTGAGTTTCTTGGCTTGTAAGCAGTCGAACAGTGTGATCAGTCTCGCGACGAGGTCGTTACTGCTCGGCTCACTACACGCTAGCTATTTCTTTGTCTCCCCTGGTTCGAAGTTCAGGGCAACCGAGTTGATGCAAAAGCGTTGGCCAGTGGTCTCGCGAGGACCATCATCGAAGACGTGCCCCAGGTGTGCGCCACAGTTCTTGCAGGTCACCTCGGTTCGTTTCATGAACAGCGAACGATCCTCGTGCAATTCAACGTGCTCCAAATTTACAGGTTGGTCAAAGCTCGGCCAACCACTGCCTGACTCGAACTTCGCATCTGAAGAGAACAACGGCTGCCCACAGGCGACACACTCGTACATGCCCTTGGCATGGTTATGATAGAGTGCGCCCGTAAAGGGACGCTCTGTGCCCTTCAAACGACACACTTGATATTGCTCAGGAGTCAGTTTATCTTTCCAATAGGACTCTGGTTGTTGTTTAAGATCGCTCATGAAACCTTCTTTCTTTATCACTTCACAGCTGAATTAAAACACTGCTGACCAGCAAACACATACTAGGAATAAGGAGGCGGCGGTGTGTCATTCTGTGGATAGGATGTATAGGGATATTGGCCCTGCCCCTGTGGCGGTGAGCCATATGGAGGCTGATTGACATTCGGATACTGCCCAGGATATTGATTGGGCTGCTCGGGATACTGTGGGTACTGTGGTGGTTGTTGCGGATATGGTGGGTATTGCGGCTGTTGCGGATACTGCTGATACGGTGGCATCCCACCCTGCATCGCCATGGCGGAAGGCGCAGGAGTCTCTGGCCCTGCAAAGATGTAGACGAGCAGAGTAATGCCCGAAAAGAGCAGTAAACAGATGAACCAGCCCCAACGCTGCAACTGAGCCGTCTTCACCAAAGCCCCAACCCAGGCAATCAACATGGGAACACCAGCAACAAACATCATAAACGTGGCAATACCAAAGAGTGCGGGGTTACCGATTGTTGCTGAGCCATCGGCAGCCGTGGTGCTACCAACAAAACTAACGCCTAATAAGATGCCGCTCACAATAAAAAGGCCAAAACCGATTAAGTAGAGGGTTCTTGTAAGAGATTTTGCCATAAATGCCTCCCCTAATGTAATACCAGAACATCATAATAGCACAAACATGAAAAGCGAAAGATATCGCAGCTAAAAGCACATCTATGCGTAGCAATGCACATCTCACACTACCTATAGAGGTTGAACGCAATAAAGGCATATAAGTACAATCACACTACAATAAGCGTAACACCGTCTCATATAACAACTGTGGTAGTAGTCCAAACGAATAAGACGTTGCAAGACCTTCATCACGCTGATGTACACCGCGACCATATGGCCCAAAGTTGACGACAGGAATGTTCAGTTGCTGAATCGCCTCTAGCGGCAAGTAATAACTACCCGGCCTCTTCATTATATCACTACCCTGTTCATACCAAACGGGCATGTTCGCCTTGAGCGCAAGCAGGTCTACCCCTGCATCGAGCCGTAGATAGCTCATGTCAGAAAGGTATGGATAATATTCGCGCAGCTTGAGTTGTGCTTCGGGATGTGCCTGCGCCACCGCCAGAACAGCATCATGCAACGCACCAGGAACCGCCTCCGCATGGGGATAATAGGGAGGTGCATAATAGAGCACAACCGCTGGTCCGCGCTTGCCACTGATTGCCCACAAGCGACGAACACCGTACAAACTGCGCTCTCGTTTGTCGAGTGTCGCAGGCCAGCGTTGCCACTCCTGCTCCAATTCAGCCTCAACACGTTCGCGCCCAAGTCGCTGCACCACCTCCTCGTATATCTCGGCGTAGGTAAATACCTGCCCCGAACGCGCTTGCATCTCAGTGTGCATTGCATCCTGGCTCGCCTCTAACCAACGCCGCTCGGTCTCATCAAGCTTCGCTAACAAACTTGCTAGAACACCTTCCGCACGACTCTTCAGACGTACTAATAATGTTTGTGGGTCAGTACTAAAGGTTAACACATTGAGATAGAAATAGGCCATAAACGGCAACTGCACATCATAGTGACTTTTAAGGTCCGTTGCATGCAGTGTCACTGGCGGCGAGGTGATCTCCCCACGAGCACGATCACACAGGTCATCGTTCATGCTCACATCGCGAATCAGTTCTGCCATCAGCAGATTCGCGTCGACCCCTTTGAAGGGGTCGCCGACATGTGACTCGCGTCCAACACATAGATAGCTGGGCAGCAACTTCCCCACCGTTCCCGTATAGACATAATGATGTGGGTCGCCCGCATACAGAGCCGTTGTATAATCGGTATTGACCGCACCCACAAAATCTAATTGATACTGGTCTTGTAAACGGCGCAAAAAGCGTACCGCCTGCAAGACGCCCGCCGACTCGTTCTCCTCATCGGGGGTCGCCAACAACAGCACTGAGAGCGGCAACACAGACGCACGAGCCAATTGCGCCAGCCGCCGCATCACCGCAATGTTTGCCGCCACGCCACTTTTCATATCAGCGACACCCCGCCCATACAGCCAATCAGCAGCATCGGCTAACACAACATCTTCTGCTAAGAACTGTTGCTGTTTAGCGGTCAATGCCAGCGGGTCAAGGGCGAACTCCTCCAGTGGACCATAATCTTTGGTATCGACGGTATCAATATGCCCCAGCAATATCACCATCTTACTGCTGTTCCCACGCAAAAAGGCATACGCATTTTGCCGCTGATAGGGGTCATCTTCTAGCGCGTCCAAGCCATAAGCGGTATACACACTAGCCAACCCGCCATCACACAACAGGCGCAACACCTCCTCGGCCACACGGTTCTCTTGCTGGCTGGGACTCACGCTGCGAATAGCCACCAAGCGGAGGGTGTAATCTTTGACCTCTTCATACCAATCGTTGTTCTGTCCTGAATCTTGTAACACCTTTAAATCTCTTTCCATACAATTTTCGCGTCTCTCACAGAGTTGGTGTTCTACATGATAACCTAATATCATAACTCTTAGCCATCTAGAAGGGGAAAGAATGCCAACAGTCAAAATATTACTTCATCAAGAGCAACCAATCCACCCTCAAGCAGTACGAGCACTTTATACAGCTATGAATTGGTGGCCAGAGCGTACAGAAGAACAAATCGCCCAAATCCTCACCACCCATATAGCAATAGGAGCATGGGATAAAAAGCGACTTATCGGTTTTGCCCGTATAATCTCTGATCACTGCTTTCACGCGTATATTGAAGATGTGATGATTCATCCTGCTTATCAAAGGCAAAGCATCGGCAAACGCCTAATTTCACGGCTACTAGAAGCAATTGCCCATATCGAAACTGTCACGTTGTTCTGCGAAGTCGACCTCATACCCTTTTATGAAAAGCTCGACTTTCGCGCC
>JBBPYR010000107.1:0-48155 GCA_038199755.1 Ktedonobacterales bacterium
TCGTGTATGGTATTCACGGTCTGACTCCTAAGCATGGCTGTTCTCCTAGAGATATTCTTGAGTTTGATTTTCTCTAGCTTACAGCCTTCTTGGGGGTTGGTCAATTCTTCACCGGCTCAGTATACCATCGTCGTTAATAGTGTACAAAACACGTAATCATGGTCCTCCCACAATTCACCAGCCAGACGCTTCGCCTCTTCATGTTTGAGGCGATGCTGCTTAAGAGCTTCAAGAGCGAACTTAGCTATCACAATGTGCCTCTGACCGCTTTTCGTTTTCGGCTCCGACTCTATATAGAGGTCGCCTTTATCTTTGCCCATCTGAGTAGGAAGGCGACTTAAAGTGCGCCGCACCTGTAGCGTGCCATCATTGAAGTTAATGTCTAGCCAAGAAGATATGGATGCAGTATATGAGCTATCCAAACGAGTCATAGGTAACACAATGAATGCAGCGACACGGCGAGCATGGCTCAATGCTAACCCAGAAACCTGCTTTGTGGTAAAGCACAATAAAGAAGTCGTAGCGTTCTTTCATCTTCTCCCCATAGAGCATAAACGCCTCATGGAATTTATGGATGGCAAGATTAGAGAATGGGATATTACAGGAGAAGACGTAGAACAGTTTGTGCCAAGAAGACCACTAGAATGCCTTGCAATTGTCGCCAGTGAGCCAGAGGTGGACGAAACCACACGAATGCATTACATGCTCGTGCTTTTAAGAGGGTTGGCAAACAAGCTAGAAGATTTAGGACGCAGGGGCATAACCATCAGAAAAATCTATGCCACGAGTGAAACTCCATCAGGCATAGCAATGGCCATGCATATAGGAATGCAGGAAACGCCCCCAAGAGTAGGCAAACGTATACGGTTTGAGCTAGATGTAAAGGAGGAAGCACCATCATTTTTAGTCAAAAGATACCTAGAGAGCCTAAAGGAATGGCAAAAGAAAAGCAAACAACCAGTAGCATAAAACACTAAACAGAAGCCATTAACCCTCTTCATAGACACCATTCTAATAAAAAAGAAGTACTCAGGCATAATAGGAATTGAGTGTTTCTTTTTATAGTAGCCCCATCCCGAATGGATTATATAAAAATGTACAAGGGGAACAAGAGCATACTGAAAGCAAAACTGCTGTAACACAGTCAGTTGTTCACAAACTTATTGCTCGCATAAAGACAGTTATGATAATCTGAACGCAGAGTTTGTTTATAATCCTGAGAATGATAACAGGAAGAGGAACCAATATAAACGAGGCAATATGCAAGAGGGAAAGAGAAAATCATGAACTACCATGAAGAACAGATACAAGGAAATCTTGATGAACGAGGTCAGGCGACTGAAGAAGAATTTCTGATGCTACTTGCTCTCTATTTAGGATGGGCAATGCATGACAACCTTGAGCCAGTTTTGCATGTCTTTACCAATAACAGGGATGTATGGTTTCAAGACACACGCCTTGCATTCGAGACATATCAAAATTGGGTTGAACGATATAACTCAGCAAGGCTATATATCGAGTTGTACATTAATCGGGAAAACGATGAAATGGAACATGAGGACTGTCTACTTTCACACGGAGATTTTCCTATGTAAGCTACAACTGCCAGGTTTGCCAGATATTCTATACAACCTCTTCAATGATTTTAGTTGACTGGGACAGTTTAACATAGAACTTAAAAAATTCCTCGAATGGGCAACAAAGGTCCTTCCATCACAATAACAAGTGATTTTGCATCAACTTCTACGCCAAAGTTTACATCCATGATAGGAAATTCAGTATTGTATATCAGGTCCGATATCAGAATACAGCTAAATCGGTGTTCTTGACACTACTATATTTCCAAATCTACTTTGTTAAGAATGAGCCTGCTATAGAGGCCACCTCATTTCCTGAGTATGAGCTGCTTTCAATGGTTATCTAGATATTCTTGCTTTAAACGGATGAGAGACAGAAAATCGCTTACAGACAGTGCTTCTTTGCGTTGTGCCTCCGTGTACGTTCCTTCAAGGAGTCTGTGCGGGATGACCAGCGTTACCTTCTGCTGTTTCATCTCGTTTGTTTGATCGGTAGAAATGCCCGGCTCTAGTGTGCATAAATGCTTATTGGGTATTCTATTAGCTTCGGTCAAGATTTGTCGCCATCGGTCCTTGGCTGTTGCTTTTAAAGCCAGCATCGTCAGATAATTGCTGTTAAAATCAGGATTATGATATGCTCTTTTACTAGGAAACAGGATATCTGGCTTATTTTTACCTTCAGTTTGTGCCTGCGGTGTGTATCTAATTTCACATGCATCCAGTAGAGCTTGTATATGATTCTGAAGCGCATATCCCATTCGAGATTTTCTTCTGTTCTGGACTGAGAGAGAATACTTGATAAAATCGTCAACGCTTTCAAAGCCTTTATCCAGCTTCACTTGTACCACTGTTCTTTCAAGTGCTCTAAAGAGTTCTTCTTCTCTTTGAAGCCACTTCAGCAACGTTTCATCGGGGTCGGACAGGCTTACCTCAATTTCTTCACGTGCAAGCCTAGACAGCTCAATGGTTTTGGGGAATGTCATACCAAATTTTTGTGCTACCAGTTCCTCATCAGTTCTTCTTGCAGGTAAAGCAAAGTCTATACCAAGTTCGATTAAAATCAGTGATGCAATGGACTCAAGCTCATGCTCATTCAGATCATGAGTTGAAATTAGCTTCAGTTGTGACGTTGTGTTTTTTAGTTCAAGTAGCATGCTAGCTGCACGTAGCCAGCTAGAATTTGCTTGAAATATAAGCCCGTAAATGTCTTCTTGTCCTTTGATCCTAGAGATAATCAGTATATCTCCCGGGTCAGCGCATTGCAAAAAATTGCCAGTATAATAGAGACGCCATTCGCTCCTGTGAGTTCGCATTGCCCCTTTAGCACGGGCATCATAGAATGTATAGTCTCCTTCATCTTGAACTGATTCTTGATTGTCTGCGAAATAGTGCCATTTAATATGTCCTGTGACAGCTTCTGAAGTTCCGAAGAATTTTTTTAGTGTTTCACTTCCATTAATTTCATGTTGATGTGATCCACTTGGTAGATCCACTTGTGTCAGTTCTTTGTAAGCAACCGCTGTAAACACATCCGCAAGATTCATCTGACCGCCTTATACTCATAGTTTAAAATAGGATAACCATATCACTGGCGCGTAAGCTTGTCTATTGTATCTCTCATAGGCTAGGAGTATTTTTCTGACCTCTACAACGGTTGCATCTGCAACTCGCGTGTCTCTGCTGCTATTTCGCGTGTGTTTTCTGCTCCACCGTAAAGAGTTTGCACTATCTTCTGCCCCACCGCTCTCACTACAGGAACGACAACCGAATTCCCGAACTGCTTATATGCTCTTGTATCACTGCAAACAATCTTATAGGTATCTTGATAACCCATTAGTCGAGCACACTCTCTTGGCGTAAGACGACGTGGATTTTTATTTTCTTGAGGTATAAGTATTTCCGCCCCATCCTTATAGTAACGAGCACTTAATGTACGAGATACGCCATCTAAATCTACAAGCCCATAACCAAACCCATTCCCTTTAGCCTTATGCTTGGCCGCGTAGTTTTGAAGATACGTCCAGAGATGATCTGACAATGTATACTTATCATCTACCTCATCCTCAAGTATGTCCCTGAATCTTGGTTGAAGATCAGGTAGTTCAGGAAACTCAAAATCATGCGGCTCTCTGAAACCAACGATGTATATTCTTTCCCGATGCTGAGGAACCACAGTTCTAGCATCTATAATTTTAAAAAACACATGGTAGCCAAGCTCCTCCCTGAGTGTACGCTCAATTACCTCAAAGGTCCTACCTTTATCATGGTTCTTCAGGTTCTTTACATTTTCAAGCAGGAAAGCCTTTGGTCTCTTTTCTTTTATTATTCTCACCGCATCGAAGAAAAGAGTACCCTGGGTTGCATGGAGTAATCCGTGCATGTTCCCCAACGCATTATGCTTGGTTACTCCCGCGATGCTAAAAGGCTGACAGGGAAAGCCCGCAGTTAAGATGTCGTGATCGGGGATACTCTTTTCAGAAATCTTCGTGATGTCGCCCTCGGGCATGTGTCCAAAATTCTGCTGATATGTTAGCTGTGCATAAGTATCCCATTCAGAAGCCATCACACACTGTCCACCTAATTCGGAGAAGGCAATACGGAAGCCTCCAATACCCGCAAATAAATCAATGAACTTGAAATAAGTTTTTTCCATCGTACCCTACTTTTACTCTTGAGGAACATTCTTCCACATTCAAAGCCCCATTTTATAATTCTATGATGAAGAAATGCTCCTTTAGCTGCAAATAACAATTAAGAACATAAGGACTAATTAGTATCTGTGTTAATCATACATTGAAACGAACTCTTTGACAAGCAGACGGTGATAAGTAGAAAAATCTTTCAAAATCTCACCTTAGTTTCTATTAAGAGCATAAGTGTTTAGAGTCTACCAGACCTATCGTACTTCTAAAGTTTCTACTGGTAGGAGGAGAGATCACATAAAGCTATTGTCTGAAAAACAACGATATCAAGCGTAAAAATCGAAAATACGAAATAATATGTTTGATTTAGGGGTCATGACTGTTGTACTATCAGCATAAGTCGTGCCTATAATCCCTGTTCATAACAATAGCGAAGAAAGCAATTATCACCATGTATCGTAAACAGCATGTAAAGAACAATCACATATGATACCCGATGAGGTCTCTCTGGCCTTAATCAAACTTTATGAAAAGTTCCGTAAGCCAATTCACTCCTATATGTACAGTCTGTTTGGCAATCAGGAAGACGCAGACGATTTAACACAGGAGGTATTTATACATGCGTGTAACTCTTGGAACAGTATTTATAAGGGAAGACATGCTTCTCTCTGGTTATATAGCATAGCTACGACTCTCTGTATCGAACGACTACGCAGACAGAAATCCCCCCAGTTTCCAACAGAACAGAATAGCAATGAGGATAGTAGTGAAGGAAGTCTCAAAGAGAATAATTTATCCTTACTCTCTTTTCATGTAGATTTTTGCGACAGCATCAAAAAAGAGAGTATCCAACAAGCACTTATGAGCATCCCTTATGAATACGCCATTATACTCATACTTAACGTATCTCAAAAAATGTCTTATCAGGAAGTGGCAGCGATTATGGGTATCTCTCCAGGTACAGCCGCAACCAATATACAACAGGCAAAAAAACTGTTTTTGAACCAATATCATCGTGTTATTGCTGACAAAATTAAAACAGGCAAATCGACTGATGAGAACCAATAGTGAGCAAATATTAAATACAATTTATTTCAAATAGCTGAGATACAAAGCTTAGTAGTTCCTGACAAACAAAGTAGAAGTAATTTAAGCGTAAGCGGCTATTGCCTTGGCGAAGGCCTACATTCGTCCAGGAGGACTCGTCTGGCTGCCCTACGCCTTTTATAACAGCACGGCGATGGTGGGATTTACCGAACTGGCATACGAACCAGAGAGTTTGGACAACTACTGGATATACCATTTCTTTATCGACCACCGCTACCAGCGGCAAGGATATGGAAAAGAAGCACTCCACCTCTTTCTTCAGTTCATCAGGGACCATCATCCTCAGTGTCGAGTACTGCAACTCACCGTCCATCCAGAAAATGAATATGCCCAGCACCTCTACACCGACTCTGGCTTTCAACCAACGGGGGCCGTCTTGAGCAGTGAAGCGGTGTATCAGCTATCCCTGAACTCTTAAGGCATCAAGATGGCTTTTCCCCTTGACATGCCCCGTATTTCTGCCTATACTCAATATATGAGTACTCACTAATTAATTAATGTCCCTCCGGCAGAATTAGCTCTTCATCGTCAGGACAATCTTAATTATTCAAGCTCAGTGCAGCGAGCTTCAGGATGAGTACTCTTTTTATTACCAAGGCTTGGTTGGTTACTCTTCGCTACTCTTTGCCGATCATCACTTCCGTTGATTTAATGATGGCAGTAACGGTGTCACCTACGGCGATATTGAGTTCTTGAGTCGAGCCGACTGTAATCGCCGAAACGATCTGCTGACCATCTGGCAACTCAACCACGACCTCGGCCATCACTGCACCGATCTTCACACTTTTGACTATCCCCTTCAGCTGGTTGCGCGCACTGATTCTCATACTTTCTTGTCCTTCCATTAATTCTACATCACTACTGCTTCGTATTTTTTAGTGAATACACACTGTAAATGATACGATGATTTTGCTCTTCGGGTGACAGAGGTGTTCCTTTTGAGGATCAGTGATTTTCCCATTCTCAGCTGCCGCGCTAATGTCATCATGCTAACACGCGTGCAAGGGTGGTATAGTATGGTTGACAAGAGTCACCAGCATAGACTCCTCCCCCAAACAGCATATCGGTTTCTTTTAGAGATGGAGCAAAAGGAAGAATGTCAACACAAAGTGGTAAGAATACGACAGCTAGCGATCAGCAGGAGGCCCATCAACGGAGTGAGGCCCGTTTTCGCGTTCTCCTTGAAAAGACAAAGCACGCTGTAGCTCTTTTCGATCAGCATATGAACATGCACTATATTAGTCCTGCCGTCGAGCAAATCCTCGGCTACGCGCCCGCTGAATACCGGCAAATGGACAATCGCTACGACCTGATTCATCCAGATGATAAAGAGAAAAGCTTGGCAATTGTTACCGCACTATTGCAAACCCCCAATGAAAGTAGTGTGGTTGAACATCGGGTGCTGCATAAAGATGGCACCTATCGCTGGGTAGAGGTGACCTATTCCAACTTCCTTGCAGAGCCCGATGTCGCAGCATTTGTAGCGAGCTTTCGCGATATTAGCGAGCGAAAACGTGCCGACGAATACCGCCTTGAACTTCTGGCTCGTGAGCAGAAGGCCCTTGCCGAAATAGAGGAGCAGCGCCACCACTTTTCCTCAGTGTTGATGCAGGCACCAGCGATGATTAACGTCTTTAAGGGGCCAGAGCATGTGTTTGACTTTGTGAATGCAGAATTTCTTGCCCTACTCGGTGATCGTCAATTTATCGGTAAAACCATTCGCGAAGCGCAACCTGAACTCGCAGGACAGGGCATCTATGAACTGTTAGACACAGTATATCAAACGGGCGAGCCAATCTATCTCAAAGAAGTCGAGATATGTGTAGCAACGCCAACCGAAATTTCAGAACGTTATTACAACTTCATGTATCAGCCCACCCGCAATGCCAGCAGAACTATTGATGGCATTGTCAGTTTTGCTTTTGATGTCACCCAGGAGGTGATGGCACGCCGGAATGTCGAAGAGCGAGAAGAGCACACCCGCTTCCTGGCCAATGCAATGCCACAACAGGTATGGACCGCGACCCCTGACGGCGCACTCGACTATGTGAATCAGCAGACGGTAGACTACTTTGAACGCAGTGCTGAAGAGATCGTAGGCGCAGGCTGGCAGAGCTTCATCCATCCTGATGATTTGCTCCCATGTCTGCACACATGGCAACATTCTTTACAAACGGGGCATCCCTATCAGATAGAATTTCGCTTGCGCTCAGGCAACGGAACCTACAAATGGCACCTTGGCCGCGCTCTCCCCTTGCTCAATGATGGAAATATTGTGAAATGGTTTGGCACGAACACTGATATTGATGAATACAAAAAATTGCAGGCGCAAAAAGATGAGTTTATCAGTATGGCCAGCCACGAGCTTCGCACGCCCATGACCACGATCAAAGCTTGGACACAGATACAAAAAAAACGCTTTGAAAAACAGGGGATACCAGAGGTTGTTCACTCTTTCACCAGAATGGAAACACAGATCAATAAGGTCAACCGACTCATCGCAGACCTACTCGATGTATCCAAAATACAAGTTGGGAAATTGAGTTATGCCACCGATGAAATCGCCCTCAATACTATCATCTACGAGAGTGTTGAGACCGCTCAACAGATGAGCTCGACACACACCATTGCCA
The DNA here is from genome assembly GCA_038199755.1 of Ktedonobacterales bacterium. Lineage (GTDB taxonomy): Bacteria > Chloroflexota > Ktedonobacteria > Ktedonobacterales > Ktedonobacteraceae > JBBPYR01. The sequence goes on from JBBPYR010000107.1 coordinate 7,960, forward strand.
TTCACGGCAAGACCGATAAACATATCATTGGCGATAAAGACCGCTTAGAGCAAGTCTTTACTAACCTTTTAACCAATGCGATGAAGTATTCTCCGCATGCCACTACGGTTGACGTGTTTATTGAAACGCTACAAGATAGCGTACACGTCAAAGTGCAGGATTACGGCATTGGTATTCCCAAAGAATACCAGGACAAGATTTTTGATCGCTTCTATCGCGTTTCGGATAGCGAAAGCCCCCTCTTCCCAGGCTTAGGGATGGGGTTATACATCGCTTGCGAGATCATCATACGACACGGTGGCAATATCGAAGTGGAGAGTGAAGAGGGCAAGGGATCGCTATTTACCGTAATGCTCCCGACAAAAGACGAGCTTTAATAAGCATAGGGAAAAGTGAGTGCCGCCTCAAACAAAAGAGAGAATAGCAAAAAGCTGTTCTTATTCCAAAAAAGGCTTGATGATGCTCAACACATCATCAACCACGAAGGGTTTAGGCATAATGGCGTCGGGGTATATGGACTCAGCCTCTTCCAATTTGTCCATCGCGGACATCAGGACGATAATGTGGCGCTGGCGTAGCTGTGGCATGGCGTTGAGTCGTTGACAGAATTCATGCCCACCCATGACTGGCATCATCAGGTCAAGCAAGACAAGATAGTTTTCCTTCCCCTGAAGTATAGCGAGTGCGTCGCGTCCATTGCGTGCCGTCTCGGTGGCGTATCCCTCGAAATCCAGAATATCTACCACCATGTCACGTATAATCGGGTCATCATCTACTACTAACACACGTCGCGGTTTGCTATTCATAGTCACTCTCGTCTCGCTCTTCTATTGCTTTTACTGGCCCATCAACACTCGGAAGATAGAAGCTAAATGTCGAGCCTTCGTTTGGTATGCTACTCTCAAGCCAGAGTTGCCCACTCATCGCTTCTACGTAACGGCGACAAATAAAGAGACCCAGGCCGGTGCCGCGTACAGGCGTGGTCAGCGAACGCGGTGCCCGCACAAATTTCTCAAAGATTTTTTTCTGATCCTCCGGTGGAATGCCATCCCCACGGTCACGCACACGAATCAGAATGACGCTCTTATATTCATCATCCGCACTATCATGATGCTTTTCCTCTTCTGGTAGCAACTGCATCACATCGCCTAGCAGCATCTCAGTCGCGGTAAGCGTGATCTCGCTCGTCCCTGGTGCATACTTGGCCGCGTTATCAAGCAGATTGGTGATAACCTGCCGTATGCGCAAGGGATCCGCAATCACCCAGAGCGTTTGCTCGACGTGTAGCGTGATTTGCTGCTCAATATTAACGCTGAGCATGTTTGCCGCGATCTCCGCCGCCCATGCAACTTGTACTGGAGCAAGACTGAGATCAAGCTTCTTATCGAGTGCTCCCATTTTTGCCGCCTCGGTCATGCTCGTCACTAGATCGGTAAGTTGTTGTGCGGATGTCTCGATCTTGCTGGCAAAGCGCAACACCTGCTTGGCCGTAATGCGCTCGCTCTGCTTCTTAAGTAGCGATGCATAACCTAGAATGCCGCTGAGTGGTGTACGTAACTCATGTGAGGCGGTTACTAAGAATTCGTCTTTGAGCATATTCATACGTTGCAATTCCGCCGTTGCCTCCTCGCGCTGCTCGAAGAGTTGTGCGTTGCGAATGGCACTTGCTGCCTGAGCACATATTGCCAGCAGCATGCCCACCTCGCGTGGCTGGAAGTAGCGCGCCTCTCTTGGCGTATGGACGGCCAGCATGCCAAAGAGATCATCCTGATAGGAGACGGGGATCAAAATCATCTGTTCGATACCCGTCATTTGCAGAAAGATCATGCCGCCTTCGTTCGTCTGGCTCGCAAGCTCTGCCAGATCAGTGGCATTCAAATAAATAAAGCCTTCTTCTTGCACCCGCTTTTCTAGAAACGTACCTTGAAACGGGAAACGAACTTGCTCTAAGAGATCGTTGTGTTTTTTACGGAGCGGCGTTTTTGCGGAGATCGAGGAGCCATCGTCCCAGTTATTTTTGCCGGGGGGGGCATACATGGCCTTGGCAACCAATTCTTCTTGCTTTGCCGTCAATTGGAAAAAGACACAGATTTCCGCCTGCACCAGTTGGGCGACGGTATGCACAAAGGTGTTGAGCAGTTCATTGAGATCAAGCATGGAACTAAGTGCCTGTAGCGTGTTGTTGAGGGCTGCCAATTCATATTCGCGCTGCTGAAGCTTGGCGTTTTTCTCGGTTAACTGCTCCTGGCTTTCGCGCAACTTAATGTTATTCTGCACGAGTTGTTGTTCACGCGATTCCGCATCATTCAGTGAACGCCGGTCACGCCGATACAATTTCTCGTTTTCGATGCTCACGGTGACGATCTGCACCATCGTCTCCAACAATTGTATTTCTACAGGATAATACACACTCTTCCGCATACTTGTAATGCAAATGGCTCCCGCTGCACGTTTGAACATCTTCATCGGCAAAAGCAAAAATGAGGCGGCATTTCTTTGATCACCCCAATTCCCGCTGAGAAGTTCTTTATATTGCTCGCATTTTTCTTCGTCGTTGGCGGGCGAAAACTGGAGGGGTTGCACGGCTTGCGTCACTTGCCACCACATGGGTCGCTCCTCCTCCTTATTCCCCAGTTGCTGATCCATGATTACGTCAATACGCTTACCTTCGCGCACGACAAATACATCGTAGATGTTATGGTAATCACGATCATACAGCGTGAGCAAAAAGGAGGAAATATCAACGACACGCGACACAAATTCATATACTTTCTCAAAGAGCAATACTAGGTTGACACTGGTGGGAAAAGTTGCACTGATCTCCTGGAGTCCACGCAGATATTCTTGTGTCTGCCGCTGTCTGCGCCGCTGTTCTGCGTTTTGCAGGTGCAACGCGATCCGCTCTACCGCGAAGAGTGCCTCGCCCCGCATGCGCGGAAGAAAGCCCTGCCCTATGCCTGGGACAAGTTGGTAGAGCACCACCACGCCGAGAATGGCTCCCAACTGTTTTTGCTCTTGTGTCGCATCCTCTAGCGATAGTTCGCGGATTGGCACCGCCAGATATGCCGTAGGGATGATGTCGGTTTGGTAAGGCATCTGTTCGCCGTGAAAAAATGCATCGAGGTACTCGTCATGACGTATGGCAACGGCATCATTGCGTTGCCAAGTATACCCGATCAAATCATGATTCCTCGGATAACTATTGCCGATGGCGAATTGCGTGCTTTGCACTGGGCTAATGTCTTCTATCTCTTCTGCTGGTGGTTGCGCTGATAATGCGCCCGTACGCACACGCCCTGAATTGGGGCGTGTCAATGAAAACGACGAAGGTGGTGCAACAGGTAAAGAACCACTATCGTTCTCTAAGCGCACTGTTTTACGCGCTTTGATGCCACCCGCACCAAGTGTTGCCTGTGTTCCACTTATGCGTACATGGACCTGTATTTTCATCTGATTCAGTGCGGCATCATACAACGCAACGCATGCCCCTTGCGCCGAAAACTGAATCATCAAATGCTTTAGTTGCTGCCTGAGCATCGGTATAAGAGAAGATGTATCAATAGGTACATCGGATTCTGCTTCTGGCTGTTCCCCCCATGTAGCGGTATACATCAACTGCTCCTCGTGTTTCTAGCCCAAGACTGTAGAGAGTGCATGAAAATTGCCAGGCAATGAAGGTGTTCGTGGCTATGAACTTACTTGGTGCATATGGCACACATCACACATCAAACACATGACATACATATACACATATTTATGCACATAAGAACAACTATATACACGGTAGCATATCATACGACTCAACCGTTAGCAACCCTTTTGGGCTATCCAGAGTTGCCATCTTACGCTACCGAGGAAATAGCCCTGGAAATATATTGTCCCTGCCATGTGCTAAGATATACAATAGGCTCACAAGAAGAAATGGACAGATCAAGGCGATTATTTGACAGGTATAGGAGATTGTGACAATGGCGAACAATATAGGCGATAGCATGACTATTGAAGAGGTCTCAGCGCGCGAAATTTTAGACTCGCGCGGCAACCCCACCATTGAGGTAGAGGTACTCTTAATCGGTGGCGCACGTGGTATCGCGGCTGTTCCCTCTGGTGCTTCGACAGGCGCACATGAAGCGGTTGAATTGCGCGATGGCGACAAAAAACGCTATGGAGGCAAGGGTGTGCTTAATGCCGTTGCCAACGTGAATGATCTGATAAGTGATGCCCTGGTCGGCCTCAACGCTAGTGACCAGATCATGCTCGATGATGTCATGATCTCGCTGGACGGCACGCCCAACAAAGCGAAACTTGGCGCGAATGCCATTCTCGGCGTCTCGCTGGCAGCAGCAAAAGCGGCAGCGAACGCCCAAAGCCAGCCCCTCTACCGCTATCTTGGTGGCGTATCTGCCCGCACCTTGCCCGTGCCCATGATGAATATTTTAAATGGCGGCAAGCACGCGGATAACTCCACCGACATGCAAGAATACATGATTCTTCCCGTCGGTGCTACAAGCTTTCGTGACGCGCTCCGTATGGGCTCCGAGGTGTATCAAGGTCTTAAGAAGGTCCTGCATGGCCGTAAGCTGAACACGAATGTTGGTGACGAAGGCGGCTTCGCTCCCTCGCTCGGCTCAAACCGTGAAGCTCTAGAAATCATCGTCTCCGCGATTGATGCCGCAGGCTATAAGCCGGGCGTCGATATATTCCTGGGCATGGACCCGGCCTCAACCGAGTTTTATCATGATGGCAAATACGAACTGGCACGCGAAGGACGCACGCTGACCTCGGAAGAGATGATCGCACTCTATGAAAAGTGGATCGGCGAATATCCCATCATCACGCTTGAGGATGGCCTGGCAGAAGACGATTGGGAAGGTTGGGCACTACTCCGTCAACGCCTGGGCAACCGCATACAGTTAGTCGGTGACGATCTCTTTGTCACCAACACCAAACGGCTCCTGCGCGGTATTCAAGAGCAGTCCGCAAACTCGATTTTGGTGAAACTCAATCAAATCGGTACGCTCACCGAAACACTGGAAGCCATCGAAATGGCCAAACGAGCAGCCTTCACTGCTGTTGTCTCGCATCGTTCTGGCGAGACCGAGGACACCACCATCGCCGATCTCGTCGTTGCCACCAATGCAGGCCAGATCAAAACAGGCGCCCCAGCACGCAGCGAACGTGTCGCCAAGTACAACCGCCTGCTCGTCATCGAAGATGAACTGGGGCAGGAAACCGCACGCTACGCTGGTTACAGTGCCTTCTATAATGTCCCTAGCCTATACGCGAAAGCCTAGCATCATATACATTAGGATAGTATTTACTGCAATGCCGCCATCGGCGGCATTGCAGTAAATACTATCCTAATGTGCGAGCCATCGCAGGTGGCGAGCAGTCAGAAAATCATCACAATAGGTTTTGTGGGCACACATACGCTATACTATGATATAACTATAATATTTTGCCCCTCTGCATGAAAAAGGGGTAAAGAGAGGTTTTATGTTATGGCAAGCAATACATCTGATATCGTCAACACAGCGGAGCGACATACCGCGCATGCTGTCCACTACGAATTAAGTTATATCTTGCAAGGCGCGGAACATGGCACCAATAACGCCATCGTATTACTGCACGACTTTCCTGCTGGAGCCTTCTCCTGGGATGCAATTCTGCCGCAACTGGCCTCGCTTGGACGTGCGGTCTTTGCTATTGATATGCTCGGGTATGGACTCTCAGAGCACCCATGGCCTGCTGACACCTCAATCTGGGGACAGGCAGACGTCATGAGCTTCCTCATCCAACAACTGAATCTTACCAACATCGTACTCGTAGGTCACGGCATCGGTGGCGGTGTTGCCCAGGTATTGGCAACACGCTTGATACGTGATCGCGTGGCGGCCCTCGTCTTGATTGACTCTATCGCCTATCTACACGCCTTCGCGGAAAACTGGCCGCTTACCGACATGGCAAAACATCAGGATTTTGACGCTCCCAAGCATACCGAACTTGACGACCTGATAAAAAATCTACGCGAGACCCTGCCTAACGGCTCGGCAAATCCTGATCGCTTACAAGATGACAACTTCATCAAGAACTACATCGATCCCTGGAACAGCGAAGTGGGCAAAGAGGTGCTTTTCCAGCATGTGCGCCTGATGATTCCCAACTACATCAACTCAATCTCATCCGACCTGGGCAAGCTTGAAAAACCCACGCTGCTCATCTGGGGTGAAAATGATCAGCAAATGCCTTTGAAATATGCCAAACGCATGCATCACGAGATGGCACATTCCACCCTTGTGACAGTACCTGACGCCGGACACATGATCCTGTTCGATGCCCCTAATGCCGTCGCCAGTGCGCTCAGCGATTTCATCGGCAGACCCCGCATCCCTCATTAAAATACGCATCGTAGGTAAGCACAAAAATATGGCACGACCACATCATTCATGATGTGGTCGTGCCATATTTTTGTGCTTACCTACGATGCCTTTTTCCTACGATGATTTGGTTGTAAAGTGACAGGAGCTTGTGGCTCTTGCTGCTCGGTACAGCGGTTATATTCTTCCATTGCCAGCACATACGCGCTATACATGCGTTCGAGTACCGGCACTGCCGCCCCTTGCTGCTCCGCCATCACCAGCTCGTACCATTTTTGCTGCATACGCTTTTCCGCGTAGTTAAGCTGTGTCATCGCGTCTCTTTCTCAGGAAGCCTTTTTGCTCTGCCTGGACTCCTTATACTCAGTCGTCAACTGTTGAATCAGCTTTTTCGCATTCAGGTAGCTAATCGCAGCCACATTCTCTGGCTCGGCCTTGCCGAGGTGTTCACACAACTTACGAATGCTTGATACCTGCTGCTCCGTCGCTAATTCCTCATCCGCACTGTCCACGACCCGTGGCGTCTGCACAGGTTGGGTGGCGTACCCATTCGCGCCATTGCCATTCGCATATCCATTGCTACCAATCGCCACCGGGCGCACACCAGCCGCAGGGGTATTGCCATTGCTATATCCGTTGCTCGCCGGTGCTGGTTGACGCTCAACAGGACTGTCTACGATACGATGCTCCTCATTGAACTCTGGGGCAAACTGTGTGCCATAGCCTAATGCAGCCAATGCACGCCCAATCGCGCCCGTCTCGGCCTTCTCAATGTAGTCTGGGAAATTGGCCGCATTCTCTGATTTGGTACCCGTTGCTCTGCCGCCATTTCCATCGGTGACGATAGCTTTAAAGCGAGCATAACCCTTCGCTTGTTTTACGACTTTTTCGCTACGGCGTTTTTCGTTGGTAGGGTAGGAAGCCGACGAGTTACCTTGCGGCACTTTTCCGACTCCCCCCCTCCGAACCGTGCATGCAACTTTCATTGCACACGGCTCTCTGGCTCTGTCTTATCCGTGAAGTTGACTTTCTTTCGTGCCATAGGTTTTCCTGCGTGGAGTTTCATATGACACGTTCGGCATAGAATTAATGTCTTACGGTTTCGTAAGGCCATCTTCTTGACCCACTCTGGTTTTTCACGTCCAGTGTATTTGTTGAGGTCTTTCATGGCTCGTATGTGATGTACTTCTACCTGTTCGTTGCTTCCGCATTGTTCACAGATGTGGGCTAACATTCTTTTTACGAGTTCTGTGTGTCCTCCCCATTGCGTTTGTGGGTTATCGTTTAGGATTGCCCTTTCCCTTCTTCTTAAGGGTATGCCTCCCCATTGTGCTACCAGTGGTTTCTTTCCTTCTCGTTCTATCGTGATTTGCATTCCCTTGTAAGGTCTGCCTTCCACGGTGAGGACGGTGTTGTATTTCTTTCTCACTTTGGATGCATTCGTTTTCAATTTGGCTGCTAGCGTCATTGTTAGCGAGTGGTCCATTATCCATTTCAGCTTGCTTAGTTCTGCTATGTTGTGAGCTAACTGGTAGTATTCGACGATGCCGCGATATTCTGATTGGTATGCACTCATTATTGAGAATTCATTCTCATTGAGCATTTCCGTTCGGTGTTTCACTTTACCGTCTTTTAGGTATTTTTGGCATTTTTCCTCTATGACGCTCTTTGGTACTCTTAGTGAAATCTGGCTGTTCACACTTCTTCGATGTTTGTAATCGTGCTTGGTGTTACTTTGCATGACACAGATTTCGTATCCGAGAAACCTTGCTGTTTCTGACCTTGCATTGGTTATCAGGGTCTTTGTTTTGGAGAGTTCTAGCTTCAATTCCTGTTGCAGGAATGCTCCAATTTTCTGCTTGATTTCTTCGGCTTCTTCTTTTGGTCCTGCGAACCCTAGTAAGAAGTCGTCGGCATATCTAACGTACCGCAGTCGCCTGAAGTTAGGGTCTTTGGTGTTAAGGGAAGGGAGTTTTTGGCCTTGTTGTCTTAACCTTTTTGCTTCCTTTTGATCTTTTGATCTTCGGGATTGTTGCATGAGGTTTCGATACTGCCTGTTATTTTCCCTTCCTTTCCCCTTTGTGTATTCTGGTATGAGTGTGTTTTCCACATATTTGTCTAGTTTGTCTAGATATATGTTTGAGAGGATTGGGCTGATTATTCCACCTTGTGGGCTTCCACTTAGTGTCGCATTCAGTTTCCAGTTTTCCATATACCCTGCTTTTAGTAGTTCTTCAATCAGATGGAGAAACCTTCCATCTTGGATTTTCTCCTTTATTGTTTCGATCATCACTGTATGATTCAGGTTGTCGAAGCATTTGGAGATGTCTCCTTCGATGAACCAAATGGTACCGGGCCACGTTTGTTGGATTTCCTTGAGTGCCGTGTGGCACCCTCTTTCTGGTCTGAAACCGTGTGAATGATTGCTAAATTGTGGCTCGTAGTAAGCTTCCATTATCTGTCGGATTACTTCTTGCATCAATTTATCTGACCATGTTGGCATGCCTAACGGGCGTTGTTTTCCGTCTTTCTTCGGAATGTATACTCGTCTCACTGGTTTCCATTTGTAACGTTCTAACTTGACAGTTTCGATGATCGTGTGAATTTTATCCAGTGACATGCCATCTACGGTTTCTGCCGTTGTTCCTGGTGTCATTGCACCATAGTTTCGGTAAATCTTCCCATACGCTTTCAGATACATTTCAGGGTCAAGCAAGTGTTTGTACACATCTCTTGCCAGTGGCAATCCCTTTTTGCCTCTTTCACGGATGAGTTCTAGGTATATGTTGGCTTCTTGCATTTCGCTACCTTCCTATCCTGAACTCGACTTTACCTACCCTGCTTTCCTGTGTCAGGGGAAAGCTCTGGCCCCTCTTCAAGGGCTGCCCCTTCGCCATGTGAACAGCTTTCCTGTCCTCGGACTACTATGGGGGTTCCGTTGCCGTAGGACTCGCGTCCCGTAGGCAATCCCGCATTTACCTGCATTAGACGTTAAGTACGGTTAGGCTCCCGTTCGTTCTTTGACCATCTCATTGTTGGTCGCTCTCTGTGGAGAACATTTTCACATCCCTGGAACATTGATGTGTATCTACAGAGTCATCGCTTCAGATAGGCTGCGATGGGCAATTCGTGTACCGCGTAGAACTTGGGTTCAACAAACTCAGTTTGGCCATACGTACAGGACTCTCGGAACTCGATCTTACCTACCTTCTGATTTTCCCGATTTAATGCCATGCTAGTTTCCTCTTTGGGTTTCCCCTCTAAGTAAGGCATTGTCCTAGAGGTTTTTCGTTCTCAACCTCTCTTCCCTTGGGGAAGTATCTAATGCAAACCTATGCGGCGCACTTCCACACGAAAGCCTCCGCCTCTACCTCACGATCAAGATCCACCTCAATCTCTTCGGTGTCGATGGTGCCATGTGGACATTGATCTCTAAACCAGACGAGCCGCCATTGCACAGGCAGATAGTCCTTGCTACCCTCGCGGCTCTTGAGTTGCATCACGTGTTCGTTCGGATTGAAAGCGCGGGTTCGCTGTGTTTGCTGCTCTTCACGAACCTGCTCTGTGCTCTGGTCACTCATCATTTTGCTCCTTTTTAGAAATTTTGTTCTATCATTATATCAGAGAACGTTTGTTCTGTCAAGTTTCTGCTACACAAGGATATTCTTTCTAAAGAGGGGAAAGGCGGTAATATGCTGTTACTTCTCCATCTCCCTCAGAGCGGGTTTGAACAACAAACTCCCCGTGGCGAGCAGGTAGCAGCCGCCCATGACGAACAGGGTGGGGAGCAGTCCAATTCCGGCGATAGCGAAGCCGCAGAGCAATCCACCGAGGGGTGTGCCCGCCAGAGAGCCAGCCATTGAGGTTCCCAGAACTCTGGCCCGCATATTGGCAGGAATGATCTCCTGCTCAACCGTTAATGCTATCGGGTTGATTGGCCCGACCGCCAGGCCATTGAGCGCGTAGATGATGACAAGTACCGGCAAAGGGAGAAGTAACGCTAACGCCCAGAAGCGCACGCCGATAGCAATAAAGCAGAGGATAAACGTCATGCGCCGGGGCAGACGATGCCCAAAGGCACCGAAGAGCAACGTGCTCACAAAGGCACAGCCGCCAAAGGTCGCACTCAAAAGGCCAATCGGCAAAACACTTCCCCACACCAGTTTCGCGTAGATCGGCATCGCCACCGCGAACAACGCGCTATCTAGCAGATTGGTAATCATAGAGGTTGTGATGATAGCGAACAGCAGACGATGCCGTAGAATGAAACGCAAGCCATCAAATACATTGCCAGAAGCCACCACCTCGTGTTCCTTCTTAACGGACTGTATGCTAGTAGGAACAACCAGGCCAATAAGCAGCGCCGAGATAAAAAAGCTGGCAGCATCAAGCCAGAGGAGATTGCTCGGCCCCATCAGCACGATCAATACCGCGGCCAGCGGTGCGCCAAGCAAGCCTGAAACCCTGGTCAGGCCGTCACCAACCGCGTTCACACGTTCCATGCGTATCCGCGCCTCCCTGCCTAAATCGGGCAGCAGGGAGTAGCGAGCCGTTTCCCCAGGTGCCTTGAGTAGCCCACCGAGAAACACCAACACTAGCAATTGCCAGAAAGCCAGTCCTATCGTGGCATACAGCAATGGGATCAGCAGCGTGCTGATACCGCTGGCGATATCGCCCAGGATGCTGGTGCGTTTATAGCCGAGACGATCCACCAGCAGACCGCTAAAAAAGGCAGAGAGAATGTTAGGCAGCGTGACAAAGAATGCCGCAATACCAGTCTTGGTGACGCTACCTGTTGTTTGCAGTACAAACCAGGGAATCGCCAGTAGCGTCAAACGGTCGCCTACAAAAGAGATAAGGTTCGCTATAAAGAAAGCGAACAGCGGTATGCGTCTCTTGCCAGCCGCAGTTTCCGAGGAACTCATGGGCGTCTCCCATTAATGCGCAATACCTGATATCCCTCTTGTGCCGAAACCACCTCGAAGCGTCCGCTGCTCTTCACACTTTCAAAATGCGTAAGTATTGCTGCTTGACCATCGACCTCTACTTCCTGCTGTGGAAGCGTGTGTATACGGCCATGCTCACGTAAAAAGCCTCTTCCCTCTGGTAAGGACAGCACAAGCCCCTCCAGCGAAGTCCAATTATAGGATTGGCAACTACGGCATGCTTGATAAACGCCACGGTCATGGTGCCACTGCTCAGAAAAATGCTCTGTATCTATATCTTTTAGTGAGGAGACAATGTGGAGCGGAACAAGCTGCCCACAGCGCAAACAGGGTGCCGCTCGTGTATCAAGATAAGTACGATAAAAGTGGTATATCCAGTCTTGCAGCCGCGAACAGGCCGGTTTCACTCGTTTTAAGCCCATAAACAACTGTGACTCACTAGTACGTCCAAGATTTGAATGTGAATAGTCACCACAGGCGGGACAATTAAGAAAGAGCATGCCCTCGGCAGGCTTAAATCTTCCTCGTAGACGTTGTTGCCCACAATGTGTACACCACACGCTCGTTTCTTGCCATTCTTCTGTCTCATGCAAACCATAGGCTTGCAACGCCGTTTCATCAGACCGCAGTTCCTTGCTAAGGACACGACGCAAGGCGAGTTTGCCGCGTTGTAGGCGCATAGCTACGGCTCCTGTTTGCATGCCCAGTTTCTCCGCAACCTCGGCAAGCGATGATTCCTCTATATAGCGCGCCACCAGAACTTCCCTTGTCATGTCTGGTAGCATGGCTAAGGCACGATCTAGCAATTCCGCCAGTTCTTTGTGTTCAAGCTCAACCTCAAGGTCAAAATCCGCCACCAACTGCTCTTCTAGCGTTTCATCCTGCTCCAGTTCTAGTTGGACAACGTGGGCGTGGTGACGCCCCTGCTTACGCGCCCAGCGTAGACAGACGTTGCGGGCAATACCAGAGAGCCAGGCCGAGAATTGTGCCGCGTCCCGCAGTCGCTCAATACTACGCCATGCCTCTAGCATCACCTCCTGGGCCAGGTCTTCGGCGACATCCGCATTTCCCGTCAGCATGGTACACAAGCCAACAATGCGAGACCACTCAAGCGAGAGCAGTTCTTCTGACCCTTGCAGAATAAATTGACTCATCAGTGATTCTCCTCTTCAAACAAAGTGGTACTAGAGATATGTCGCCTGTCCCATACAAAATTTCACGCAGTTTTAGCCATATTTATAACATTATTGGAGAGGTCATGAAAACTGTCCATGTTCTGCATCTGTAGGAAGAAATACACTCGAGATTCACCAACTGCAATGGCTCTGAAAAACAGAGTAGGGAAGGCGCAGCGGCAGAGTCAGGGAGGTGATAGAATCAAATGAAAGGATTTTTATGCGCATTGATCTGAAAGCGTACCATCAATTACTAAAGACATATCTCGCAGCGCAATTGTCACGGGTTATTCTACTGGCGGTGCTGCTATGTGGGGATATCGCACTACAACTGGTGAACCCGCAATTGCTGCGTATCTTTATCGATACAATCACCACGTCCGCCGCGCAGTGCTTACACCTCGCAGGTGCCGCACATGTTCAGTGATAGTTTACGCGATAACATTCTGCTGGGCATGCCTGAGTCCGCTACTATCCTCAAGAGCGCGCTCGATCTGGCCGTGCTAGAACCGGATATCGCGGAAATGGCTCAGGGTCTGGATACGATGGTCGGGCCACGGGGCATGCGACTCTCTGGCGGGCAGATTCAGCGGGCAGCGGCTGCGCGCATGTTGGTACGCCAAGCCGAACTACTGGTGGTAGACGACCTGTCGAGCGCACTGGACGTGGAAACAGAGTCTCTACTATGGCAGCGCATCTTTGCGTACCAAGAGGCAACTGTGCTGGCTGTCTCGCATCGCCGCGCCGTGTTGCGACGCGCCGACCATATTATTGTGCTTAAAGATGGACGTATCGAAGCTGAGGGGAAGCTGGCTCATCTGCTAGCAACCAGTGTGGAGATGCAGCATCTCTGGCATGGTGAGATCAACTCTGAGCAGAGTTAAAAATTAAATTCGTAACGATGAAAGCCCATCCGTAGGGGCTTCTCTGATGACCAGTTTCATTAGTAAATGTGCATAAGCTGGCCCCTACGAACCTTGCAATGATCCTATATACCCAGCCATAGGAATATACGCATTACTACTTTACGTTGTATACTAGTAGTATTCGTAATACTCAATCTATGAGTAACAATCAGTATGCAACACACGGCAATGGTTTTCGTGATAGTTGTCATGTACATGGCGCGAGGATGCTCATGAACACAAACATTTATACTGAGATACAGGCGGCCTTGCAAAAGGGAGAGCGGGTAGCTGTGGCGACAGTCGTAAAAACGGCGGGTGCAGCTCCCTGTGGCGTTGGCACAAAAGCCTTAGTACGCTCTGATGGTACTATGAGTGGCAGTTTTGCTGGCCCCAAAACGGACGAGAAGGTTATGCAAGCGGCCCAGCAAGCGATGCGCGAAGGGCAATCATCATTGACGCATGTTCACTTGGATGCTGACCAGGGCGAAGCCGTGGGGAGTTGTGGTGCCACATTAGAAGTCTTTTTTGAGATACTACGCCCCGAACCGCGTTTGATTATCGCGGGCGCAGGCTACGTCGCCCAGGCTCTGGCGCGCCTTGCAAGTAGCCTTGATTTTCGCATTGTCGTGGTTGATGACCGGCGTGATCTCGCAAATCCACAGGTATTTAGCGATAAAGTGCAGATGACCTTCGGCGACATTCCACAAACACTACACGAATTGGAACCGGACGAGGGCAGTTGGGTTGTGATTGTCACCCGTGGCCATAATCTCGATAAAGATGCCCTGCATGCCGCATTAGAGAGCAATGCTGCCTACATTGGCATGATTGGGAGCCCCAGCAAGGTCAAGCGTATTTTCAAGGATCTGCAAAAAGAGGGCATCACGCGCGAACGCCTCGCCCAGGTGCATGCCCCCATCGGCCTTGACCTCGGTGCCGAGACCCCCGATGAGATCGCCCTAAGCATCGCCGCAGAGATGCTAATGCTCCGTAAGAAGGCAAGCGGAGCATCTCTCAACACCCTGCATTCCCTCCTCAGCGAAGAAGTAGCAGTAGTATAAAGAACAGCACAGAAAAAAGCAGTGTACCCGTAAAGGCAATGCCTTTACGGGTACACTGCTCCTTTTATTGATACAATCACACTCATACTTTTTGACAGCAAATTATGCATTATGATATAGTGATTGAAAAGAGAAACACAGCATTTTGGGGAGTGCCTCGTCATGAACGTAGAACGCTTTACAGAAAAGGCACGCGAAGCTCTTTCTGCCGCTTTAAAGCTGGCAGAGCAGCACAAAAATAGCCAGGTGGATGTAGAACATGTGCTGGCGGTATTGCTGCGGCAAGAGGGCGGCATTGTGCCACAAGTGATTCACGCCGCGGGTGGTAATCTTGCTGCCGCTCAGCGTCTGATGGACACCGAGATTGAGCGCATGCCCTACATGCATAACGACGCCGAGCCGTTTACTTCCGCACGTCTGAACAAAGTCTTGAATGATGCCGAGCAAGAGATGAAACGGCTTGAAGATGAGTATCTTAGCGTTGAACATATCCTACTGGCGATGTTCGACGCAAATGGGGCGGCCCTACAAGCCTTGCAAGCGGCTGGCTTGAGTCGTGCTATCGTGCAAAAAGCCTTACACTCCATTCGCGGCTCACAGCGTGTGACCGATCAAAGCCCGGAGAATAAGTATCAGGCTCTTGAGAAATATGGCCGCGACCTGACCGAACTGGCAAGCCAGGGTAAACTCGATCCTGTCATCGGGCGTGATGAAGAAATTCGCCGTATCATTCAGGTACTCAGTCGCCGTACCAAGAATAATCCCGTGCTCATCGGTGAGCCGGGCGTGGGTAAAACCGCCATTGTGGAGGGCCTGGCACAGCGCATTGTGCGTGGCGACATCCCCAAAACGCTGGCCAATAAGCGTGTGGTCGCGCTTGACCTGGGCGAACTCATCGCCGGTGCCAAGTATCGCGGCGAATTTGAGGAGCGCCTAAAAGCCGTCCTCAAAGAGGTCACGAACGCGCAGGGCGGTGTTATTCTCTTTATTGATGAACTGCACACACTAGTCGGTGCCGGTGCTGCTGAAGGTGCTATGGATGCTTCAAACATGCTCAAGCCCATGTTAGCACGTGGCGAACTGCACTGTATCGGAGCCACCACGCTTGACGAATATCGTGAACATATCGAGAAGGATGCCGCCTTTGAACGCCGTTTCCAGCCAGTGCTCGTTAATCCACCAAGCGTTGAAGACACCATCAGCATCCTGCGTGGTCTCAAGCTGCGCTACGAGGTACATCACGGTGTTCGTATCCAGGATAGTGCCTTGGTTGCCTCGGCTGTACTCTCGAACCGCTATATCACCGACCGCTTTTTGCCAGACAAAGCCATAGATTTAATCGACGAGGCAGCCAGCCATCGCCGTGTTGAGTTAGACAGCACCCCCACAGAGATTGACGCCCTTGATCGTCGCTTGCGTCAGCTAGAGGTCGAGCAAGAAATGCTCAAGACAGAGAGCGACACCGCCAGCCGTGAGCGCTTGGGGCGGGTCGAGCAGGAGATCGCGCATCTCAAGTCGCAGCTGGAACACATGCATGCCTTGCTAGAAAGCGAGCGGCAACCAGTCGAAGATAACCGCGACCTCAAACGTCAGCTTGACCAAGCGCAGACAGACCTCGAACGTGCTGAGCGCGAATATAACCTGGAAGAGCAGGGTAGGCTGCAAAATGGCATCATTCCCGACCTGCAAAAGCGCATCCAGGCGCTTGAAACCAAGCTGGCAACCCTCAAGAGTGCTCGTATGCTCAAAGAAGAGGTCGATGCCGAAGATATCGCCGAGGTCGTCGCAAAATGGACCCATATTCCCGTCTCAAAGCTGTTGCAGGCCGAGGCGCAAAAACTCCTGACCATGGAAGATCGCCTGAGTGAGCGTATCGTTGGCCAAGAAGCAGCTCTTCAGGCGGTTGCCGACGCGATTCGGCGTTCACGGGCAGGCTTGCAAGACCCCAATCGACCCCTGGCAAGCTTCCTTTTCCTGGGGCCAACTGGCGTGGGCAAAACCGAACTGGCACGCACCTTGGCAGATTTTCTCTTTGATGATGAGCAGTCCATGGTACGTATCGACATGTCAGAATACATGGAGAAACAGAGTGTTTCTCGCATGATCGGCGCTCCCCCCGGCTATATTGGTTATGAAGAGGGTGGCCAACTTACCGAGGCTGTTCGTCGTCATCCCTACAGCGTCATTTTGCTGGATGAGATTGAAAAGGCCGCACCTGAAGTCTTCAATGTCTTACTTCAACTCCTCGATGATGGGCGTCTCACTGACGGACAGGGGCGCACCGTTGATTTTAAGAACTGCGTTATTATTATGACCAGCAATATTGGCGATGGCTGGTTACGCGAATATGACGGCATGGATGAGGACGAGGTGCAGCATGTGGTGCGGCAACGCCTGCGCGAAGATGGCTTTCGCCCAGAATTTATCAACCGCATCGACGAAATTATTGTCTTCAAGCAGATCAGTTTTGAACAGATGAAGCGCATCGCTGAGATTCAGGTCCAGCGTCTACAGCCACGCTTGCAAGATCGTCACATTACGCTCACGCTCAGTGATGATGCCCGCAACATCTTAGCGCGTGCTGGTTATGACCCACAATATGGGGCGCGCCCACTCAAACGCATCATCCAAAAAGAAGTAGTTAATCGTATCGCCCGCTTCCTGCTCGATGGCACGATCCACGACGGAGATAACGTAGAACTGAACACTGAAGATGGCAAACTTGCCATCCATGTCGTGCATTCATAATGCCTCTATGGACCTTGATCTCAAAAGAGGCAGTGGGAATGATCTGCATATGCTCTCATGTTATTCCCTATAAATGAGCGTTTGTATATTGTCCTCCTGTATGGTGAGGAGCTATTGATGGATACACAGTCACATGAGCAACTCTTGCAGACGCTCAGTGCTTTACTTATACAAGTGAATGCCCTACAAACCCTGGTCGAAGATGAGCAATTGGAGAATATGGGGAAAGCGGGCATCCAACAGAAACAACTACTATTAAACATACAGGACATGCAAGCTGTGCGTACCGGCTTAGCAACAGTCGAGCAGATGACACGCGACGCCTTGCATGTCGTGCGCTCAGATTGTGACGAAATGCCCCTACCGGAGTTGGAGGGGGTAACATTGGTCGATGCCTTATCTCGTCTGGTGGAAGAAACTGCCGAAACACTTGGCCTCTCTAGTCGCGTCTCCTTCTCGGGTGTAGATGAGCAAGGACGGCCAAAAGAACATGAGCTGTGTAGCGCAGCTGAGCGCATCCTTTTCCTGATTGCGCGTGAAGCCCTATATGAGGTGCAGCTACGCACTGGAGCGCGCAAGGTACGTCTCACCCTCAACTATGGGCAGGAGGATGTACAAATGGGCATCGAGGATGATGGCCTCGTCGTTGGTATCCCTCTGGATGTGCTTGCTCACCCCGAACCGGTCTATGATGCACCTGCCTTGCCGTTTATGGGTGAAACGTTGCATACTGTAGCCGTGCAGTCAACCGAAACTGCCCCTGTCGTCTCGATTATGCGTGATCTTCGTGCGCGGATCGAGCAACTTGGCGGCACACTAGAAATCAGTTCGCCAGGAGAACGTGGGACGCGTTTGTTGGCCCGCGTACACTATACCCAACATGCTCAAACTGCTACTATAGCTCCACTTGCACCAGCTCCATCAACTAGCACTGCTGCAATGACACTCACATCAGCCAAAAGCACACAAGCAGCCGTGAGTGTGCTAGTTGTTGATAGCCACGCCGTGATACGCGCTGGCCTGCACCGCTTGCTAGAAAGCTATGATGGCATACACGTCGTGGGCGAGGCTGCTGATGGTGTGCAAGCAGTCAGTGAAACGTTGGAGCTTGGTCCCCAGGTGGTCTTGATGGACTCGCACCTGCCCAATGGTCAGAGTATGGAAGCCCTACGCCAGATCAAACAACTGAACGCTGACACCAAAGTCTTGTTGCTCTCAGCACAAGACCGTGAAGAATATCTCTACGAAACGCTACGCGCCGGTGCTGATGGCTATGTCTTGAAGGATATTGCTCCTGATGAACTGGTGCAGGCGGTACGTGCGGTTGCGCGTGGCGAGGTGCAAGTGCAGGCACAATTGGCGGGTAAACTGCTCTCACGCTTTGGTAAACAGGGGCGCGGCACATCCCTCTATGAGTCGTTGACCACACGCGAACTTGAGGTCTTGCGCTTGCTAGCGCGTGGCCTACGCAATAAAGAAATTGCATCGCGCCTCTACGTTAGCGAACGCACCGTCAACTTCCATCTCGCGAACATCTATCAAAAGCTGAACGTGTCGGGTCGCACCGAGGCGTTGAGCCGTGCGTTAGAGCAAGGGTTAATCTCTGCATAGGAGAAGACAGAGAGCAGGACATGTGGCTGCCCCACACGTCCTGCTCTCTGTCTTCTCCTATGCAGGGTTATGAGACGAATATTTGCCCACCATGCCAGACATCAAGCGAGTGCTTTACCGAGGCAATGTAGGCCGCCTCGTTATTGTTATCGCTGGTCGGCGCGTATTTAGGAATGATGAGGTCAACCGTCGTCAAGCCCCAGTAGGCAACATAGAGATTGCGAATGAGCTTATACCATGCCTCAAAGCCATCTTCCCATGTATTAAACCAAGCATACCCATCCTGACACTTAAAATTCGGAATGCAACGCAGGTTTCCCAAAGAGAGGCTGGACCGTGCCTCACCGGCTTTGCCAAAAGAGCTTTCGTGCAAGAAAAATGCTAGCGCAAAGGCTGGATCTATACCATACTGCGCACCCAAATCGTATAGCTTCTGTCCCTTCCCCGCTGCTGGCGAACCGTAGGCCGCTAAGACCTGATTCATAAAAGCAGCACTCAGTGTTGGTTTACCTAACACCGAGTAGGGACCTGAATGTGCCGGTAGCGGCGTTTGCGGAGCGAGTGGGCCGTTACCTTGCCACTTGCTCACTAATGCATTTCCACCAACTTGCACAGAGTAAACCTGCCCACCATAATAGTTGACAAGTTGAGGCTGACCTGGACGCTGAAACATACCTGCCGAAATGAGAACAGCAGAGAACACAACACTTATGACTAAGCAAATGATCAGAGGTTGTAACCATGGACGATGTCGTTGCAATGGAGGCTGAGCGTATTCATCAACAATACGATTTGTTGGCTGTTTTGCCACGCTACGATTGGCGTGATATTGCATTGCTATCTTATCAGAGGGCTTCACCAGTTGTACTACTTTGCTGGTGAGCGTTTGCAAGGGATGTTCTCCTTGCTCTTCCTCCTCTTCCTCTGGCTCCGCTGCTGGCGGATTCGTGAGCGCACGTGTTCGCAACGGAATATTCAGCTGACCCGTAACCGGCTCTTGTGGTGTCGGCTTCTTATTAGCGTAACTACCACTCGCCATGTGTAACCTCCTTGCAAGAACTTTTGTTCTATTTTAACACAACTCCACCTATCAACACAAGCCCGTCGTCTGTTCTCTATATGAGATAACATGATACACATTGGTACAGTTTAGTATATCATGCTTGCCTTTGGCAATAGCTAAACTATTGTAGTCTTTTTATGAGAACTTCCTTAAAATTTGCTAAGTAAGCAGGATAATAGTACCATACACATCTATGTAGAGCAAGCTGTTCTGCTCAATGCTATAGTACTATCTGTGTTGATCGCATGGTAGGCTTTCTTTGTAAAATGACAAAGATATACAGTTATACCCCATCAACGCTCCACCTATGCTATACTTATAGCTGAACTTTAAGGTGTGAATGCCTCTGCACGCATTTGTTTGGGTTAGATATGGCTATTATTCCTTATCTATGGTATCACAAATAGCGGGCACATTGATAATTACCACTAGTAGGCTCTTGTTCCCTCTCATCTATATACGTGTATTGTAACGTATAAAATGCGAGGGGTATTCTATGCAAAGAGTCTTAGCACATCCTCTCATCTGAGAGCAAGGAGTATTCGCAACATGGTTAGAAAAAGACGTTTTGGCCTAGCTAAACAGACACGACTCATGGAGAAGGCAGCACAACGTAAAATGAGTCGCTATACCAGTAGCGGCCTGATTATTATTTTGGTTGGGATTTTGGTTATCTTTGCTGGGTTTGCGCTGCATACAGGAGCCTATTCCTCGGAGGGACTGATAATCGGCCTCGGTGCTATTACTGTTTTGGTCGGTATTATCAGAGTCTTAATCGGATTAATAAATCCATCTTCACCTGCGGACCTGCGCTACGTCACAGGCCAACCATTGCCCCGTGAAAGTGAAATTGTTGAAGTTGATACTCCTGAAAAAGAGTCTATTTCTCTTGATGAACTCACCTATCGTCCGACACTAGAAGAATAATACGCTTCCTAGTCAGCGGTGGTTGCATGTAGCTATAACTACGTGTGACCACCGCTGCTTATGAAACTAGACTAACTATACTCCTGCCTGTGCTTCTGCTACGGCCTCTTGCTGCTGATCTTTTTCAGGTTGTTCTTTGCGAGGTCGGCCCGGTAACGTAAAGGCCAATACTACCGAAAGCAGGGCCAGGTAGAATGTAAGGTAATATGCGTCGTTGATGGCCAGGACGAAATGCTGCGGAATCAACGAGCCTAAAATTTGCCCAGCCGCGGCTTTTGCCGCAACAGCAGGAGGTGCGCCATGCAACTGTAGTTGCTGCACCAACTGCCCAAACTGATGACCCAGTGCCGTCGCCGGATTTTTAATATCATTCGCTGAGGCCGTGTTGTAGTTCGCTAACTGATTGGTCAGAATTGTACCTAGCATCGCGACACCGAAGGACTGAATAACGGTGCGCAATGCCGTGAGCAGCGAACTTGCACGTGGTAGTTGCCGTGGCTGTAGACCAGAGAGTGCCGTGGTCAGTGTCGTCTGTAATACGAGGCCGAGAGCCACGCCACGAATCGCGATAATCCCCATCAGTTGTATGAAAGGGGTATTGAGTTCAATGTGTGCTAGCTCCCAAGTATTGATTGCCAGCAGAATGCTGCCAGCGGCGATGAGCCAGCGACCACCAATACGGTTATAGAGCGCGCCTGCCAATGGCGTAACAATCCCCGATGCAATCGCCAGTGGCAACACCAGCAGGCCAGCTTGTAGCGGAGTTTGGCCGCGCAGTGTTTGCAGGTAGATCGGCAATAAGAATTCAGCACCAAAGAGGGCCACGCTACTCACCCAGCCCACTATACTGGCAAAGGCATAGCTGCGTTTCGTGAAGAGGCGTAGATCGAGTAGCGGGTCTTCTGTGCGCAATTCAACCATAAACAGTGCCCCTAAGGTAGCAACACCCACGACGAGTAACGAGATGATAAAGGGAGAGCCCCAGCCAACACTACTGCCACGCTGAATGGCATACAGCAACGTGCCAAAGCTAATGGTCGAAAGAATAACGCCAGGGATATCCAATTTGACTGCCCGACTACCGCGCTGCTCCTTGAGCCAGATTGAACCGAGGATCACGCCGACAATGCCAATCGGTATGTTAATCCAGAAAATGTATTGCCATGACCAGTATTGCACGAAATAGCCACCGAGCACGGGACCACTCGCGGGCGCAACCACCAATGGAATACCGTAGACACCAAAAGCCAGGCCACGCTCACGCTCTGGAAACGCACTGAACAAAAGCGAGATGCCCAGTGGTCCCAGCATGCCGCCGCCAAGTCCCTGCAATGCGCGGAAGACGACCAGCCAGCCTAATGAAGGTGCGAACGAACACAGGATAGAACCAAGCGTGAACATCGTCAAAGCCGTCAAATAGACACGCTTGATGCCGAAACGCTCTGACAGGTATCCCGCCAAGGGTGTAATGATACCCAGAGCCAGAATGTAAGCCGTGAGGATACCATCAACCTGATCGATTGAGGCTTTTTGTCCAGCCACTCCAAAAACCCGTTGGAACGTTGGTACCGCCACGTTGACTGCTGTCGCATCCAGCACAAACATAAACGTGCCGAACACAACCGAGAATAACACTCGCCATTTATAATTTGGGTCATTCTTTTCAGTAGTGGCTGCTCCACTTGCCGCTTGTTCATTTGTTGCCATGAAGAATACTTCCTTATCAGTCGATAAATGAATGCTAAAAAAAGACGTTCCTACTGTCTAAAATGGGTACTTCTGTTGCTCGCTTGGTTTTGTATAGGCAATACCATGAAGCAAAATATCTACCACGATTTCAGCACGCTCTCCCTGCTTCGTCGCTAACTGAGTAGCGACTTCGGACGGTCTGATGATAAAACGTGTGAGCATATTCATAAACAGAAATGCTGCCGTCATAGCATCAACTCCGCCGTGTTCCTGATCGCGCACGATGCCTTGCTGCACCCCATCACCTAAAATACTAGCGATAGGAACGAGCATGCTAGTGCGAAAGGCTTCGGTCAGCGTCTGCTGCGCCTGTGTACTCAATTCCTGGCGAATATCATGCATCATCATCGACATATCATGGTGGGTTGTACCCAAGAGATACCGTACTACCTGTCGCAGTCGCTCTTCCACACCCTCTTCGCGATGCGCGATCCGTTCTAGAGCCGCCTTCGTCTTCGCCAGATCCCCTAGCATGACTGCCACATAGAGGTCTTGCTTGTCAGAAAAGTAATGATAGAGAGCCGGTTGCGTGAGACCACAGGCGTCGGCAATCTGCCGCGTCGTTACGGCTCGATAGCCTTGTTCCATGAAAAGTTGGTGTGCGGTGCGTAATATCGTGCGCTGCGTCTCCTCCACCTCTTCGTGCGATACCTGTTTGCGTTGTCCACGTGCCATGACTATAATACCCTCTCTCTTCCTTATCATCTGATAAATAACATACAAAATAAATATCCGCCATGTCAAGAACAAAACAGTGCTCTACATCAGCCAATTTTGGCTGATGTAGAGCACTGTTTTGTTCTGTTTTTCTTATTGAGAGTGGAACGTGGTGCCATCGTTCAGGTAAATGATCTGTTGATCTTGGATGTGAATAATTAGGTCGGGCTTGCCGTCGTGGTTCACATCACGCACTTCGCCAGTAACGGGCGTTAAATCTTGCCCATCACCAAATAGGGTGGGGCCGCTATAGATACGGGTATGGGCAGCGTCGCCCCCGGGTATTTCGATGATTTGCACATGTCTATGTAAATTGAGGAAGATAAAATGGGTAGGATTAATAGCACTATCATGGTGACCAACAACGGCATCTAGTTGTGAGGTGCGGGGGCGACCATAGTGAAGATCATCCTGATAGGTGCGCCACCACGAGGATAACGCGGCAAGCGTCATGACAAGCACAATCGCCACTACGACACCGATGAGCACGAAAACAAGAGGAGACCGTTTCGCTGGTTCTGTTACCTTTGCTTTAGCTGTGGGAGTAGCAGCGTTCGAGGCACCGCCATTGCTTTGGTTTGGCTTTGCATTCATGCTGGAGCGACGCCGTTGGATGATTGGCGTTTGCAATATGGGATCACCAAGCGTGTCGCGTTCCTCTACCTCTGGTTCTTCTGCTTTCACTGCTTGTACAGGCTGGACAGGTTGGGATGCCCGCATAGGTTGAACAGGCAGCGATGCTCGCATAGGTTGGACAGGTTGGGATGCACGGTACCGTCGCGCACTACTACGCGACCGTGTGTCGTACAGAGCATCATCATCTAGGATATCAGCCTCAATAGGACGAGATTGTCTTTTTGTCTGCTGCGTACTACCCATTCCGGTTTCCTCCGTTCTAGCTGTATTAGAACATATTTTCTGATATCATATACTCAATAAACGAACTAGTCAAGAGTAATTAGTACGAATGTTCATAGTTGCGCTTAAATTGGTGGTACTTGCTACTTTATCAACGGGTAGTACTTGACTAGACGCGAAAAAGCCGTTAAATGGTGCAAATATTTCGCATGATGCCTCCCTACCTTCTGAAATATTCCCTCTTTCTATGTCCTAGATGGCATGGTACAATAGGCCCATTACAAAGTACAATACAGGGGGGACTCCTTGTGTAGGCATTCCTCACACATTTCAGTATGCTAGATATTATTATCACTTTAGCGGAAGCATTCCGCGCACAACATAAACAACTGTATATGGTCGGGGGAACCGTTCGTGACGTGCTGCTCAATCGTGGGCAAGGAGCTGACGCGGACCTAGCGACCGATGCGCGACCCGATGAGGTGAAACGCTTAGTGGCACCGACACGCCCTAGCACTATTGTGCTCGTGGGAGAACGCTTTGGCACCGTGCGGCTTCACTATGGGGATGACATTGTCGAAATCACCACGTTTCGTAGTGAACGCTATAATGCAGAGTCGCGCAAACCAGAGGTTTGTTTCGGCGATACGCTCGCAGACGATTTGCTGCGGCGCGACTTCACGATTAACGCCTTGGCTCGTGATCCGCTCAATGGCATTATTATCGATCTTTTTGGTGGCAGACAAGACCTGGAAGCCCATATTTTGCGGGCCGTTGGCAATGAGCCGGATAAGCGTTTTGACGAGGACCCGCTACGTTTACTGCGTGCGGTGCGTTTCGCGGCACAACTCGACTTTACCATCGAAGCCGAAACCCGCGCCTCGATTGCACGTCAGGCCACGAAGCTGCAAAAGATTAGTCGCGAGCGCATCCGCGACGAGATGAATAAATTGCTCGTCGCGCCCCATGCCCATAAAGGACTTGACTTGCTCGTAGAACTCGGTCTGATGGAGTGGATTATCCCAGAGGTATTAGAGTTACGCGGTGTGAGCCAGCAACCACAACCACGGATGCCAGCCACAAAAGATGTCTATGCCCATGTCTTGCGCGTGGTCGAACGCTCGTCAGCGCGCCTCAAGACGCGCTGGGGAGCGTTGTTGCACGATATCGCGAAACCACGCACCAAGACCGTCGAAGACAACAAGGTACACTTCCTTGGTCACGAAGATGTAGGGGCAGTCATGGCAAAAGACATTCTCAGACGTCTGCATTTTGACCGCGATTTCATTGATGCCGTGTCTCGTCTTGTGCGTCTACATATGCGAGCCAACGCCTACACCTCCGATTGGACCGACGGCGCGGTACGTCGTCTCATGCTTGAGGCTGCTGATGATCTTCCCGATTTACTCGATCTTTCGCGTGCCGATATTACAAGCTATCGTGTTGATAAGGTGAATCGTGCCGTGGCTCGTGTCAACGAGTTAGGTGAACGTTGCCAGCACCTCAAAGAAGAAGCTGAACGTGTTCCACTCAAAAGCCCACTAGATGGCAATGAATTGATGGCTCTTTTCGAGCGTGGACCTGGCCCCTGGCTGCGACCCATCAAAGATCACTTGTTAAGTCTAGTCATTGATGGCGAACTTTCACCCGATGATAAAGAGAGAGCCATCCGTATTGCACGCAGTTTGATGGAGCAAAACTAATAGGTGGGAACAGGGCATCCCATGGCGAGTGCTCTGCCCACTAAGGAGACGTTATGAGTGTAATGCGTGACGAAATTCTGCAATTTCTCGACACCTATCTGAACAGTGACTCTTTCAAAGATTATGGACCCAATGGCATGCAGGTGATCGGGCGACCAGAGGTCCGTCACATTGGTCTGGGCGTGAGTGCCAATCTAGAGCTGTTTCGCCTGGCGCAGGCTGGCAACGTTGATCTTTTGCTGGTTCATCATGGCCTCTTTTGGGAAAATATGCCGCGTGAGGTTGGGGCGATGATGAAGGCACGGCTCAAAATGCTTTTTGACAAAGACATCAGCTTGCTTGCCTATCACCTTCCTCTTGATGCCCACCCCGAACTTGGCAACAATGCACTCTGGTTAAAGCAATTGGGCTTTGAGGTAGAAGGAATTACGCTTGGCACAACCCGTGGCAAGGCCATTGGCGCGATTGGCACAACCCCCAAGCGACAAACACTACGCAATCTCATCAAGGATATCACTACCATTGCTGGTGCTGCCCCGCGTGTCTATGCCTACGGCCCACAAACTGTGCGTCGTCTTGGCGTTGTTACGGGTGGTGGCCAGGGCTATTTTCTGGAAGCTATTGCCCGTGGCTGCGATACCTTCCTCACAGGCGAAGTTGGCGAGCCAACCGAGGGGATCGCACGTGAAGAAGGCGTCAACTTTATCTCTGCCGGACACTATAACTCGGAGAAAATAGGCGTCAAAGCCTTGGGCGAACTGCTCAAACAACAGTTCAATATCAAAGCCGTCTTTTACGATGTTCCTAATGGAGTCTGAATCCACTAAATATAGTATATGGTGAGACTATGCTTGAGCAGCAATCTGAAGAAACGAAAGATGAGTCTCAACACTCTCTACAATCCGAGAACTGGTGGGCCACCACAGACTTTCCTGTGCGTAGCACGTTACGTGCTGCCTTTCTCATTGATGGGCGCATGACCTGCGTGTCCTGCTCATGGCCGAGCATCTCGGTCTTTGTGATGAAGATACGCTTTTTACTCTTGTAGAGGCCATGGGACGTGCTAATCTTGGCAATGAATTAGCTCAATTACGGGGTGACTTAGGGCATGAATGGGCTAGGCTACGCTCACTACTGAGCGATCCCTATACAAGCATGGTGGCTTGTCTGATGCAGGCAAAAGAGAATCTAGACGCCATCAAGTCTGGGCGTCCACTCAGGGGCCATCTTTTGCCCTACATTCGTCATGATCTGGCAAAGGACTATGAAATGGAGGTCAACCCGGTCAACGGGTGGCTCAGCCAATTGTCGCACGAAGAAAGTATCACACCTGTATCCACAGACGAAATAGATGGTGAGAGTAACGAGAATATGATAGAAACAGAATAGCAGAGAAAGGACTGATGAGAACCATGCCAAAGAAGAATCGTACCAAGTCGCGTGTTGGAGGGACAGCCATTCCCACTGCGAAGTCGCAACAACCCAAGCCGGTGCCAACCAACAATAACTCAAATGAGCCTGTTGAAAGCTACAATCGTGATATGCGGCGGCGTATGCAACAGATGAAGACGGGACCATACGCCCAAGAGGAGCGTATGCAAACCATGCAGCAGCAGCGTCAAAAGAAGATTGATCGCCGCAAGCAACGCCTAGAGGAGCAACGTGCTGATCTACGCAAATCGCTTCCTGGCGGCAAGATCACCCTTGGTCGCCGCAACACCTATTTCCTGATCGCTGTTGCCGCACTCATTATCGTGCTTATCGTGCTCGCCATCGTGCTGAGGCAGTTCCACGTATTTTAGCCCAAATAAAAGGATGACCACCCATGCTCAAATTGCTGCGTTCACAGAAGCATTCTCAAGAAGAAATTTTCTCCGCATACGACTGGTGGGATAGAAGCTGCCTCCTTTTCCGAATCACGCAGGAGCGCTGTGACTACATTCAAGCACGGGTTGAGCGCGTCTTCGGTGCAGGTGCATTAGCACAGCAAGAGGTGTTGGAGATTGGCTGCGGTGGTGGCCTGATTTGTGAGGGGTTGGCACAGCGCGAAGCTGTCGCCTATGGCATCGATCCCGTAGAAAGTGCGCTTGTGGCGGCACGCAAGCATGTGCAACAAAGCAACCTGGGCCAGAATACCTATTTCCTGCAAGGGTACGCCGAAGCTCTCCCCTTTGCTAATGGCAGCTTCTCCGTCATTATTTGCCTTGATGTGTTGGAGCATGTGAGTAACTTGCGCGCCACTATTAAAGAAATCGAGCGCGTGCTTGCGCCCGGCGGCATCTTCATCTTTGACACCATTAACCGCACCATTCTGGCTCGGCTCGCGCTCATCTGGATTGGCGAACGCTTCTTCCAGAACTACGGCCTTACCCCTGGCTTGCATGAATACCATAAGTTCATCAAGCCACAAGAGCTGCGTTCCGTCATCACCGCCTCTCACCTACAGATACGAGAGCTCACTGGCTTTATGCCAGCTTTCAAGGGTGGCCGCATCCAACTTACTCCCGGCTGGTTTACGGGCGTCTCTTACATCGGCTACGCTACGAAGGGATAAATATCACGTCTCATAGCTGCATGAGGTTGCTAGCGATCTCACCCAGTTGTGAGGCGAAAGAAAAAAGATGAACAAGACCGACCGCTTATTAGCCATCGTACTAGAATTGCAGGGCAAAGGGCGGCAACGCGCTGAAGACCTTGCCGCCACCTTCGAGACCAGTAAACGCACCATCTATCGCGATATTGAAGCTCTGTGCGAGGCGGGTGTTCCTATTGTCTCAATTCCCGGTCTGGGCTATACACTGATGAAGGGCTATTTTTTGCCGCCGCTCAGCTTCACCACCGACGAGGCAACCATGTTGCTGCTCGGCAGTGATTTCATGGCACAAAATTTCGATGCCAACTACCGTGCGGCTGCCCTTTCCGCTGCGCGCAAGATTGAGGGCGTCTTGCCCGAAAAGCTGCGTGACGAGGTGCGCTATCTACAGAACAGTATCCGCTTTGTTAGCACAGATATTGCCCAACGACCGCACGAAATTTCTACCCTGCAACGCTTGCGTGGTGCCATCATCGCACACACTACCGTCCGTTTTTGCTATTACACCCGTCATAGCTCAGGCGGACAACAAACGGCAACGCTACGTGATGCCGATCCCTATGGACTTGTTCACGTTTCGGGTGCCTGGCATCTTGTCGCCTACTGCCATCTCCGCAACGATATTCGCAACTTCCGCCTGGACCGCATCGACGAGCTAGCATTACTTCCTCAGACCTTCCAGCGACCCGCCAACTTCACTATGCGAGAGGGACGCCGTGGCGAGCGTTTACTCGTCGTGCGCTTGCTGTTCGATGCCGAAACCGCACGTTGGGTGCGTGAAGCACGCTCATACTATATGACCGCTGAAGAAGACACCCCCCAAGGTTTGCTGGTCACGCTGCATGTGCGCCAGCTAAGCGAAATCTTCCAATGGCTCCTCAGTTGGGGCCGTCACGTCACCGTCCTCGAACCCGCCTCCCTCCGCGAAATGCTCCGAGCCGAAGCACAAGCCATGCTACACAACACCCCTGTATCGCCCTGAAATCCTCTCAGAAAAGGGGTGCGGGGGACGCAGTCCCTTGCCGGAGCGCGAGGTGTCCTCGCTTCATCTCTTCTCCTCATGCGGGCCTTCGGCCCGCAGAAGAATTCTGAGTAGATTTCAGTGTCGCCACCTTGACATTTCTCCCCAAAAAGCGTAATATATAAACAAATGTTTATAGAATAAATAACAGAGCAAACAGGAGCATGATGAACGATTGGCGCGATCTCAAACGAACGATCAAGGCACTGGCCGACGTAGCTCGCTTAACCATCGTTTATCACCTTGCCCATACTGAGCAGGAAATGACAGTCAATGCCTTGACCGACCTACTCAACATCAGTCAACCACTTGTTTCCTGGCATCTACGCCGCCTCCGCCGTGCTGGTCTGATAGAGACACGACGAGCTGGTAGGCAGGTTTACTGTTCACTCAACCGCGAACAGTTCACGGCATGCCTGCACGCACTCGAAGGATTGATCGACCCCACCATCCAGGTCGCCACTCCCCCTGTCGGTGCTGCATTGATGGAGGGAGACGCCCCGCAAGAAGAGTAGGGATGTCCCTTGTGGACATCCATTTGTGGGCATCCTTTTTTACCCACATGATTCTTCACATTCTTACAACGAAAAGGATGTAGGGGATAGGTCGATGTGGTTAACACAAGCATTACACTCTATTAAGCCTAACATAAGCCTGACACGATAAACCTTTAACCTCCGTATGCTACAGTCGATAATGAAGCATGTGAGGGTGTTTACATAAAAATAATATATATTCTGTAGGGATGCGATGTATCGCGTCCTCGGTAGAAGGAGCTGCATGATTACCAGCAAACGTAATCAAACGATCCCCATGACCATGAGTCCAATGGGAACCGCCATGTTGAAGAAGCGCAGACAGATGACTTGGGAGCAAGCCCTCACCTTGGGGAAGCTTGGCAAGGCTGATCTGCATATGCACAGCACCTATAGCGACGGCATTGGCACCATCGAGCAAATTCTAAACTATGCACAAAACAATACCAACCTCGATGTCATTGCCATCACCGATCATGATGTGATCGAAGGCTCGCTACGTGCGCGTGATTTGTGGTCAAAGGGAACGTATAAATTTGATTTTGTGGTTGGCGAAGAGGTGAGCACAAAGGATGGACACCTGTTAGGGTTGTTTATCGAAAAACGTGTTCAGCCAGATCTTAGCCTGGAGCGCAGTATCGACCTCATTCATGAGCAGGGGGGCTTGGCCGTCATCGCCCATCCTCTGCATCCCTTGTTCCGTCATAGCTGCTCACGTGAGGCAATGGATCGCATTCATGCCTCGAAGGATGTCTGGTTTGATGGTATCGAGACATGGAATGCCAGCTTTTGTGGCATCTATGCCAACCGCCTCGCCATGAGTGTGAACCGTAACATTTATGGCTTACCGGAACTAGGCAACAGTGACGCCCATACCCTCAACGGTATTGGCCGTGGTCGCACATGGTTCGAGGGCAAAACTGCCCAGGATGTGCGAGTCGCCATCGAAGCAGGCCATAGTGCCCCTGGTGGCCGCCTCTGGGATGTAACAGATTACCTCTACTGGGCACGCTACCGCGTCAGCAAACAAGGCCGCGAAGCGCGTCGCCAGTGGGCGGCATAAAAAATAACACATTGATAAGTCAACACACGTGCAAGAGGGCTGTCAGCCCTCTTGCACGTGTGTTGACTTATCAATGACCTACTCTCCGTCTTTCAACAACGGATTTCCACTTTCAAGTGCGCGATTGACAACGGCCATTGTGCAACGCGAAATACAGATGAGCTTGCCATTTTCATCGCTAATCTTAATGTCCCAAACCTGCGTCGTGCGCCCCTTATAAAACGGCGTTGCGACACCCCTCACCACACCATCTCGCTTGGAGCGCAAATGGTTCGCATTAATCTCCAGACCAAACGTCATCTGATTGTTCATATCAATGTTGAGGGCCGCACCCAGTGAGGCGATTGATTCGGCAAGCACGACGGAGACGCCGCCATGCAAATAGCCCAATGGTTGCCGCTGCTTGGGACCAACGGGCATCGTTGCCACCACTTTATCTTTATCCGCCGACACAATTTGAATACCCAGCACGTCTGAGACAGAGCCTTGCTGCATGCTGTTCATTTGTTGGGCCACCTCTTCTGACGAATACTTCACGAAATCCTCTCCTCTCATTTAGCCATTTAATTTGTTCATGATTTTTAGGCTTGCGTGGTGTGATAGCTCTGCTGATCCTCAAGCTTGCGTTGTGGTGCCAGGCGTTGGAAGACGAACAGGCCACCATAAAACATGACAAGCCACATCAAGATGTCAATCACAACGGCGAAGCGACTGTCCCATATATACGAGTTCTGAATGAGCGCACCATAGATATCGCGTAAGATGCCAAATATGGGCACACCATACAGCAGCACGCGTGCTAGCCAGTTCCAGCGGCCCTCCCAGAAACGCCAGATCAGCAAATACGCCAGTGCGCCAAAAATGAGGAACGGCGTGATGTAGAAAGGCAAGGGGACATGCAGAAGCAGGTTATTGAGGGTATAATGCCACCAGTGAACATAATACGCTAGGAGATCCGTGCCTAGATTAATCAAGGCCATAAGCAGTCCTCCAAGCAAAGAGGCAATCGCTACAATACGTGGAGGTTGGATGAATAAAAGGAAGGCTAAATAGAATACAATAATAAAAGGGACGACAAGAATAAAAAACGCATTAATTTCCATAGGAAATGGACTCCTTAATGATTGTGTTGACCGTCTGCGGCCAGGGCACCCGCAAGAGGCTGTCCCTACCATGATACCAAATACCGCCGATGTGCTAGTATCATGGTAGGGACAGCCTCTTGCGGGTGCCCTGGTTTCGATACAGACACATAGAAAGGGCTGCTCATCATGAATATTATACCGCTTCGTGTGGCACTTGCACAGGTCAACGTCACGGTTGGCGACCTTAATGGTAATGTGCAAAAGATTGTAACATCAATGCGAGAAGCACACAATGCTGGCGCACACCTCGTCTGTTTCCCTGAATTGGCCTTGACCGGCTATCCACCGGAGGATCTATTGCTCAAACCGGGTTTCATTACCGCTAACCTGCAACGCCTTGATGAACTGGTGCAGGCCAGTCGTGACTTGCCGGGCATGACCAGCGTCATCGGCTTTGTGGATCGTGACCATGACATTTACAACGCTGCGGCGGTCGTTCACGAGGGGAAACTAGTGGGTGTCTATCATAAGCACTTTCTCCCCAACTATGGCGTGTTTGATGAAAATCGTTACTTCCAGGCTGGACAAGCCGCTCCCTTGTTCCTGATTCACGATGTCCATGTCGGCATCAACATTTGTGAGGATATCTGGTATCCCACAGGACCAATGACACAGCAAGCACACGCAGGAGCCGAGGTGATTATCAATATCAACGGTTCGCCCTACTACTCCGGTAAAAGTATGGTGCGCGAGGAGATGATTTCCACCCGTGCCGCCGATAATGGGGTGATTGTGGCCTACCTTAATATGGTCGGTGGTCAGGATGAATTGGTCTTTGATGGTGGCAGCATGGTTTTCAATGAGCAGGGCGTGTTAATCGCTCGTGGCAAACAATTCGTTGAAGATATGCTGATCGTTGATCTCGATACCGCCTCAGTCTTCCGCTCGCGTCTGCATGACCCACGGCGGCGCCATGTAGGTTGGCAGTCAACCAGCGAGGATGTGCCAATTATTACCGTTGACACACGACCACTCTCTTCTCCAACGATGAATAACCATGTTCCACTCGGAGCACCACAGCGCATCGAACCGAAGATGTCGCGCTTACAAGAAATCTACTCGGCCCTCGTGCTTGGTACTGGCGATTATGTTCGTAAAACGGGCTTCAAACAGGTGGTCATTGGACTATCGGGTGGCATCGACTCTTCGCTCACTGCTACCATCGCCGTTGACGCCCTGGGTGCCGAAAACGTGACAGGCGTGCTCATGCCCTCTGGCTACTCCTCGGAGGGCAGTGTGTCGCATGCGCAAGCCTTAGCGGAAAACCTGGGCATCCACTATGTCACCATCCCCATTGAGGAGACATTCCGCAACTCGCTCAAGATGCTACTACCCGCCATCGGTGACGAAGACCCCGGTTTGGCAGGAGAGAACTTGCAGGCTCGTGTGCGCGGCAATATTCTGATGACCATTTCCAATAAACTTGGCCCACTCGTGCTTACTACGGGCAACAAGTCAGAGATGGCAACGGGCTATAGCACGCTCTATGGCGATATGGCCGGTGGCTATGCTGTCCTGAAGGACGTATTGAAGACACTGGTATACGAACTCTGTGCGTATCGCAACAGTATCAAGCTTGTCATTCCGCAAGAGGTGATTGACAAACCACCATCCGCCGAACTACGCCCCGACCAGAAGGACGCCGACAGCTTGCCACCCTATGCGCAACTCGACCCCATCCTCAATGCCTACGTCGAAGATGATCGCAGCCTTGAGGAAATGCTCGCTATGGGTTTCGACCGCGCCACCGTCGAGCGTATTATGCGCCTCGTCGATATTAGCGAGTACAAACGCCGCCAAGCTCCTCCGGGTGTCAAAATCACCACCCGCGCCTTTGGCCGTGATCGCAGATTGCCTATCGTCAATAGATATCGCGATAAAGTATAAATGGTGTAATAGTAGTATTAGAAAACGCAGCAGTAATGTAACACATGATTACATTACTGCTGCGTTTTCTAATACTACTATTACAATGAAACATAGCCAATTTTGGCTATGTTTCATTGTGTGTTATTGCATATATTTGCATTTTTCTATATATCATGATATATTACCAAAGTTCCTACGTGTATTGCTTCGCGCAGCATCGTGCTGTTGGTTTGCTTCGGCAAACAAACGGGTGGAACAGGTTTGCGGGGGTCTGCAAGTTCCTATCGAAAGAGGATACGTTGCATACACATCATAACATTCGTAAGTTCGGACATCGTTCTATCGTAGTGAGTTCTTTAGTAACATTTGGCAGAGCAGCTTTCCTTGCATTGCTCTTCCTAACAGTGTTGTTGAGTGTAAATGTAGTGGGGGTACACGCACAAACACTCAGCGTTTGTTCTGGTGGTGATCGCGCCTATAACGTGGTAAGCGGTGATACATTGGGTGGCATTGCGTCCCGATATGGTACGAGTTGGTCATCATTGGCCTCGTATAACCATATTGCTAATCCCAATCTTATCTATTCAGGCCAGACAATTTGTATTTCTGGTGTACACGCGGCAAAAAGCACAGGCACGCACAGTGCAACCAATGTAGTTGCAGCTGTGCCTGTGGCGTATACCAGTTCTACGGCGTCAAATACGCCGATAGGTCACCAAAACGTGTTTTCCTTCCCAGCTTGTACCTGGGGGGCAAATCAGCGTTACTATCAATTGCACGGCTATTTCGTGCCGTGGACAACCAACGCGATGGCTTGGCAGTGGACGGCCCGCGCCCATGATTTCGGCTGGCAAGTATCCAGCCGTCCGACCGTTGGCTCGATTATCGACTTACAACCCTGGGTGCAAGGTGCCTATAGTGGTGGACATGTCGGTGTTGTCGAGCGTGTTTTAGCAAACGGTCACGTAATTGCGAGTTCGACAAGTTGGGGAGCGAACCCGTATGTATACACGACCTGGGAATTTGTCCCTGGTTCTGGAGTAACGTTCATTCGTCGCTAACGTTGGTGCGCAACACACTGCGCCCATCGTAGGGGCGACATTCATGACGCCCACGCAAGTAACTGAACACAGTCAATAAGACCCCACATTTTCCGCAAACATTTTCATCGTGTGAATGCATGGTGAGAAGGTAAGAAGGCAATCAGGCATATGGCTTGATTGCCTTCTTGCTTTTTTATCTATGCTACAAGCATAGCCACGAACTTCCAATCCCGTACAAAAATCCGTATCATTGAAGCATCACAAAAATAAAGAGGAAAAGCCATGAAACTACTCATACTAGGTGGAACGCGCTTTTTGGGTCGTGCTCTCGTAGATGCAGCCCTTGCGCGTGGACATGAGCTTACCTTATTCAATCGCGGACAAAGTAACCCTGATCTTTATCCAGAGGTGCAACAGATACATGGCAACCGTGACGGTGAACTTGCCTTGCTACAAGGGCAAAGATGGGATGCCGTGATCGACACCTGTGGCTATGTGCCACGTCTCGTGCGTGCCTCTGCCGAAGCCCTCGAGCAGGCCGTAGACCGCTACATCTTTATCTCAACCATCTCCGTCTATGCTGACTTTAGCCAGCTCGGAATGACTGAGGATGCCGCACTAGCGACCCTCAAAGATGAGCAGACAGAGGAGATCACTGATGAAAGCTATGGTGGTCTGAAAGTGCTTTGTGAGCGCGCCGTGGAGCAGGCGTTGCCCGGACGTGCCTTGCTGATACGCCCCGGTTTCATCGTCGGCCCTCATGACCCAACCGACCGTTTCACCTATTGGCCTGTCCGTACCGCCCAGGGTGGCGCGATGTTGGCCCCAGGCAAGCCGACCGATCATCAGCAATTTATCGATGTACGCGACCTCGCCACCTGGGTTATCAGTATGATTGAGCAACGGAAAACAGGTACTTACAACGCCACCGGCCCTGATTATGCACTCACCATAGGGCAATTTCTGGCCGCTTGCAAAGAGGTAACACATAGTAACGCCCACTTTATCTGGGTAGATAGCGAGTTTCTGCTGCAACACGAGGTCGAGCCGCCACTCTGGTTTCCCAAAGGCTATGAAGGTGGTGCCGCAGTCGATTGTAGCAAAGCCATACGTGCCGGGCTCACCTTCCGTCCGCTCACAGATACTATTCGTGATACCTTCGCCTGGAAAGGGCAGGATAGCCAACTCCGTGCTGGCCTCAAGCCCGCACAGGAAAAGAGCGTACTACAAGCCTATCCGTAGGGACCCGATTTATCGCGTCCTACGCTCAATTCATTGAGCGAGATCCGCTGAATCTCTGGCGATCAATCGCCACGGGGCGCGCTGAAGCTGGACCCTACGGATGGGTTTCCGTGGATTACACTGTTACGCCATTGACGCGTTCCCACATGTGGCGTATGCCATCGTATGCACTATCGGTAATTGGCACGAAACGCTCGATCAGCCCAGCATGCAGGTGTTTGGCCCATGCTTCATGTAGATGCATAGTGCATAACGCCTCGCGTATATGTTGCTTTGTCGATTCATCAACGTGTCGAGCAATCACGATGGGGGGAATCGCAGTTGGGCCAAGCAGGTCGATGCTGCGTAATTGTGCCGCGATCTGCGGCTCCCGCGAACACAGTACATCAAATACATGCGAGTCAATCGCGGTCACATCGGCCTTACCATCGAGCACAGCTTGTAGCGAAGCCCTATGCGCGCCCGTTTCAATCATCATGCCGAAGTAGGAGTCATCCAGCCCCCGTTCCAGCAAGCTGTACATCACGATGTTATAGCCCGAGTGTGAGGCGCGTTCATTATAGGCCCAGATACTCCCTTGCAGGTCCGCAAACTTCTTATAGTCACTATCACGATGTACAATCACGTTGGAGAAGTAAATAGGGCGTCCCTGATAGTGCTGGCCTTGCACAACAGGAGCCGCCAGCACTTCAACGGGGCAGTCAGGGCTGCGCGTGAGATGAACATAAAGCAGACCACAAAGAAAAGCAACATCAATCCGTTGCGCGTGTTCTGCGCGAAACTCGTCCAGCACCTGCCCCACGCTGAGTGACGTGGGACACGCTAACTGCTCCCCCACATAACGTGTGATGGCGTCATAGCTATCATAGAGCAGCGGCGAGAGAAAAGAAGCAAAACGTAGCATTTATGCATTCTTCCAATCCGTGAGAAACGCTTGATCTTTCTCTTCGACATGGCTGCCAAGCATCGGGTGGAGCGACATCACGGGCGAATATTTGCTGGCAGGTGCGGTACGACCCAGTGCTTCCGCCATGGCTCGGACATAGTGTGGTGCTCCGCCACAGCAGATGCCAATATAGTTCACTCCAAAAGCCGCCGCCTGCCGTGCGAAGCTTGCCATCTCAAAACGGTTATACAAAAATGGCTCCAGTGCCAACGGAAAGGCTTGCCCACCCTCTTGCAGGTGGAGCGACTCGAAGGTAAGGTGAAGTGCGTCAGTCTTGTAGGGAACCGGTTGCGCGGCTACATAGCAACTCACCTCTTGCCGTACTTTTTTGACGATTGGGAACATCGTCTCGGCTCCGCGATCACAGTTCATCCCTACGATATCCGCGCCATGGTCGGCCAGAATTTTGCAGGCCTCCACATAGTCGTAGCCATCGCGTGTCTGATCCCTTTGCACAGAGGCCAACGTCACCATCGCGGGCAGCTTGAGTTGTTTGATCACATCAAGCGCAATCAATGCCTCGCCCAGATAGTCGTTGGTTTCGGAGATGACAAAATCAATGCCTTCTTCCGCTGCCCAGCCGAGTTGCTCTTCATACATAGTGCGTACAACTTTCGCGCTCTCTTTCACATTTTGCAGGTCATAGGCCCAGGTGTTACAAATATTGCCCGCGACGAGAGCATCACCCTCGCGTGCCACCTCATTGGCTAGCCTGACCGCCTGCCGATTCATCGCTTCCAGATCGTTCTCGCGTCCTACATCTTTCAGCTTTTCGCGGTGAGCATAATAGGTCAAGGCTACCATCACATCACTGCCTGCCCGCAAAAATTCACGGTGCAACTCTTTGACCGCCTCTGGAAAGTCCAGTACCACCTCTGGCACGTAAGGGCCCGCTTTAATATAGCCACGTCGCTCAAGCTCGAAAACATAGCCCTCCGCACCAATGACGGGGCCTGTTTGCAGTCGCTCTAAAATACCTCGTGTTGTACGCATGCTGTGCTCCTTTTCTGTATCTGCAATAGTGGAATCGGCATCATTTGCCAAAACGCGCGGGTGAAAACCTGCTGATATCGTAGACACTGCCACCTTGTAAGGCCACCTGCATTAGCGTTTGCCCGATCCATGGCGCGTATTTGTAGCCAGTGCCACGCCAACCAACGCCCACGCTGATATTGGCGTAGCCCGGCAGCTTGCCCATAATAAAATTGTCGTCGGCCACCAGATCGTAATAGCACTGATCTACGTCGGTGACATCAACCGCCTCCGCATCGAGCAGGGAGGGCATACACTCCTGCACAAAGCTATGCACATCTTGAATGCTTGTATTGAGTGTCTTCACATCAGGTGGATTGTAAAAACCAATCTTGACACCGGGTGTACGTCCCTCGTAAATGGGATGACCATAAATGCCCACGTCGAGATAGGCGAAAACGGGCAATACATCTGACGTGAACTGCTGGCGTTTCTCGGCTGGTGGAATAAAATACTTGCTCTGACTGGGGCGGTCAGGGGTCAGAGGAAATTGCGTCTTGCAATCGGCAATTGTTTGTAGAATAGCATTAGTGCCCCAGCCAGCCGTGACAACTACCTGCTCTGCCCTGTATTGCCCATGATTTGTGGTAATGGCTACCCCCCGCTCGTTTGCCTGAATGCCTGTCACCTCTACTCTCTCGACAATCTGTACGCCACGTGTACGCAGGACCCCTAAAAGTGTCTGTGTCACCATTGGTACATACAGCAAACCTGCTTCGACATCTAAGCGTCCGATGTCCGCTTTGAATTGCGGAAAACGCTCGTGCAGCGTGCTTGCGTCAAACGCCGCGCTTTTGAGATGGAGATCGCTCAAGGTTTGATAACTTTGCACCGCATAGGTATCAGCTAGCGTTGGCGTGATGTTCGTGCTGGCGAGGTTGAGGCAACCGCACTCAAGCAGAAATGCTTCAGAGGCGTGCTGCTGAAGCTCTAACCAGAGCGTACGCGCTTGATACGCTAGACGGGCATAGAAAGGGTCCAGGTAATCGTTGCGAATTGAACGGGTGTAACTGAATGACGCCGCTTGCGTGTTCTCTACACCAATGGTAGCCTTTTCTAAGATGGTAACATGCGGCGTGAGTTGCGAGGCATAATAGGCAGTGCAGAGGCCCATCACTCCTCCACCAATAATTATCAGGTCGTTTGTTTGCTCTGGCACGTGCTCTCTCCTCCCTTAATCTCTTCTCTTATGTGAATATGTCAACTCTTGAATGCTTGGCTTGCCATGTGGAATGGGAAAGGTGTACAGGTGCGTCTTATTGAGCATAAGCCGTCCTTGCGTCAACCCTCCCTCAACTCTGCCATTGTGCAGGCGAATCCAATTATAATAGCGTGGTGCCAATTGATAAACGGCATAGCTATGGGTGCTGCTACTTCTAATATGCGTTTTGGCCGTCTCTTCACGAAAGAGGACCAGATTACACCAGTTACCATTCCGAAATTGCAGTGACGAATAGCTCAATAACCCCGGTATCTCAACCAGTTCGTTGAGCATTTGTTTATCCACATCTGCAATATTTCCAACTATCTGTGCATCTAAAGCTGTTTGTTTCTTGCTAATGAAACCCACAAAGAGCAAGTTGGGCAGCAGAAAGCTCTCTCTTGCTTGATACAGGGCGATGCGATGACTGCGGTTGTGCCGTTCCTGCAATAAATAAAGTAACGGCTGTTTCATTGTCACGTTTGCAGCTAATTCATCAGGTCGCTGAGCCATCGTCAGCACCTGTCGTGCCATGTAGCGTAGCACGATGAGATCACGCGCCCCTTTATGTATCTCGGTCGCTACAGTTGGCTGTATAGCCGTTTGAACGGGAAATATTCTGGCATCCTTATCCATTCATCTACCCTCAACTACTAAAAAAA
>JBBPYR010000108.1:0-2141 GCA_038199755.1 Ktedonobacterales bacterium
GGCAACACTGACGCACACAAGCTCAGCTACCGTGGAGATAAGACGAGAAACGATGGCGAGAATTGGCCCCCACACAACAGGTAAGGTGGGTAACGCTAACACGAGCAGAAAGGCGATGGTGCCTTCACGAAAACCCAACCCGCTAGGAGTGATAAAGCTGACAAAACCAACATCCCAGGCGAGGGCATAGATACCGATGCAGATGGGCAAGGCGGCTAATGGCAAGGTGGGATACACAGCCAGCACGAGCACATAAAAGGCTGTTCCCGCGATAAGCCAGCTGATAGTCCATGAGAGTGTGACGAGCAAAATATCACGATAGCGTAGCGGTAAGGTGATTGGCTCACGCTTCATGATGCGCAGTGCAGTATTTAAGAGGGCATTGAGGATGCGTGGATGGAGAATGATGAGGAGCACAAGCACGGAGGCGATGCCTGCAGCGACCAACAAGGGTGCGGCATAGACGAATGAATGGACGGCGCCACTATCGCTCCAGAAGAGGAGGCTGAGCGCGAAGATAAAAGCACCCGCGGCAAGCTTGGTAATCAGTTCAATCGTCATGCTGGCAAAAGCAACAGGGCGCGAGACGCCGTATTTTCCCACCCAGAGGATGCGTGTCAAAACATGCCAGATATTGCCCGGTATGTAGCGCACAAACTCTGACGCTAGATAGATGCGCAGTGAGGTACGAAAATTCAGGTGCGCACCTAAACGGGCGAGCACGGTACGCCAGATCACGCCATAGGACAGCACCTGGAGCAGGAAGCCAGCAAAGGCTAGCAGCAGTAACCAGAGATTCCACTGTATCGGGTGCGCTGCGAGTTGGCTCCATTCCTTCTTTACATCGAGTACGAAGTAGGCCAGAATAACGATAGGCAACCCGATTTGAAGGACGCGCTTGGCAATATTTTTGACGGACGGCTTGTGCATTAATCGAGTTCCTGCTTGATGCTATATTCTTCGCCAGGTTGGAATGCATAATGGCGAATCATTTCGCTCTGTAGGCCAGTTAAGATGAATTGCACCCCAAAAATCATCAACAGAATGCCAACGAAGAGCAGAGGCTGGTTATGAATGGGCTCACTACCGAAAATTCTGCGTCCCACCACAAAGGCATCGACGAGTACACCAATTAGAAATGCCCAAAAGCCCATGGGGGCGAAGAGGCGGAATGGTGTACGCAGGAAGGTGGTCAGGAAGAGCACATTGAGCAGGTCCATCAGACCACGGGCAAAGCGTTTTGCGCCGAACTTGGAGACGCCGAACTGACGGGGATGATGGCGCACTTTGATTTCTGCAATGCGATAGCCACGCCAATGCGCCATAATTGGCACAAAGCGGTGGAAGTCGCCGTAGAGTTTTACGTAGGGGTCTTGTATGATATCACGACGATATGCCTTGAAGCCGTTGTTGATATCATGCAGGTGTACTCCTGTCAGGCGACTCACTAAGCCATTGAAAATATGTGATGGGAACGTTTTGTCAATGGGGTCGAGGCGCGGAAATTTCCAACCTGTAACAAGATCATACCCCTCATCGAGTTTTTGCAGAAAGCTCGGTATCTCTTCTGGGTCGTCTTGCAGGTCGCCATCCATCGTAAACACGATTTCACCACGGCACTTGGCAAAGCCTGCGACAAGGGCGGGTGTTTTACCAAAGTTTCGGCGGAAGCGAATCACATGCACGATACCGGGATAAGCGGCATGGAGCTTCGTGAGTTCTTCAAATGTTCCATCAACACTGCCGTCATCAACAAAAATAACCTCGTACTGTTTTTCTAATGTATCTAACTGCGCTGACAACTTCTCATATAAGAGGGCCACATTTTGTTGCTCATTCATGACAGGGACGACAATAGAAAGCGCAATCCTCTGAGGCAAGGAGGGACTTGTCGATTGCTCAGGTTTGGTAGTAGGTGTAGATTCGATAGGTTGTATAGATGTATGTGATACTTCTGTTTGTTGCATTGTTTATATTCTCCGCCCAGCATCGGACATTAGTGAGATTGGTATACATTTGCCACCATTCAATGGGGCCTATTATAACACACTCGTTCTTTCAGGCTGAACTACATGGGACTATTGCCACTGCTCTTATGTAATAGAACGGATTGCGAATGAAAAGAGACACATAATAAGACA
>JBBPYR010000109.1:0-17119 GCA_038199755.1 Ktedonobacterales bacterium
AGCGCGTTAGGGGGGAACAACACAAATAACATTTTGTTGGGGGTGGGGGGGGGGCGCGTTGTGTTCCGGGGGGGGGGGGGGGGGGGGGGCGGGGGGCTGGGCCCCTTGGGGCCGCCGGGGGGGGGGGCCAAACGCCCGAAAA
Organism: Ktedonobacterales bacterium; assembly: GCA_038199755.1. Lineage (GTDB taxonomy): Bacteria > Chloroflexota > Ktedonobacteria > Ktedonobacterales > Ktedonobacteraceae > JBBPYR01. The sequence goes on from JBBPYR010000109.1 coordinate 143, forward strand.
GGCAAGGTCCCCCTGGCCCGGGCGACCCAAGGGTCCCAGCCCCGCCTCGTCCGCCGCCCCCGCCCCTACTGAATCGTCTGCTTAAGTTGATGTCTATTGGACGCGCTGAAGCTGGTCCCTACGGAGGTGCCGTGATCGATAGTGCCAACTTTGCAATAGCCCTGCAACTATTGGCAAGGCTGATGTTTCTCCTTGCGTGTACACAATTAGCCTTTTGAATAGGGGGAAAGAAAGATGACGGCTGAGACTACGTTGCAGGTTGCGCTGATTGGTTATGGATTGGCGGGTTCTGTGTTTCATGCACCACTGATCGGCGTGACGCCAGGGATGGCGGTAACGGCTGTCGTGACCAGTTCACCAGAGCGTCAAGAGCGGGCACGGCGAGATTTGCCAGGGGTGAAGATTGTTAGGACGGCGGAGGAGTTATGGGAACATGCTGGCGACTATGATCTGGTGGTGGTAGCCTCGCCCAATCGCACACATGCGTCATTGGGACTTGCGGCTCTACGAGCGGGTTTGCCGGTGGTGATCGATAAGCCGATGGCATCCTCTGTGGCGGAAGGAGAACGCCTGCTTGCTGTCAGCAAAGAGACAGGGAAGCTGCTGACGGTCTTTCAGAATCGCCGCTGGGATAATGATTTTTTGACGGTGCAACAACTTCTGGCTAGCGGCATGCTGGGTCAGGTGACGCGTTTCGAGTCGCGCTTTGAGCGCTATCGCTTGGTGCCACGTGCAGATGCATGGCGTGAACGGGCGGCACCGGAAGAGGCGGGTGGGCTGCTGTTTGACCTGGGCAGCCACTTGATCGATCAGGCGATACAGCTATTTGGCAGGCCAAGCGAGGTGTATGCGGAAGTTGATCTGCGCCGCCCAACGGTGAGTGTTGATGACGATACGTTTGTTGCGCTGCGTTTTGCCAGTGGTGTGCGCTCACATTTGTGGATGAATGTGACGAGCCGTGTGCCTGCACCGCGTTTGCGTGTCAGTGGGTTGCTTGGTACCTATGAGAAATGGGGGCTGGACCCGCAGGAGGAGGCATTGCGGGTGGGCCAGCGACCGACGGATGCTGACTGGGGTCAGGAACCGCGCGAACATTGGGGGCGCCTGTCTACTGATGTGAGTGGTATACACGTAGACGGGCAGGTAGAAACGTTGCCCGGCGCGTATCAGACCTATTATGCATTGTTGGCGGAGGCACTACGCAATGGTGGCAAGCCTCCGGTTGATGCGAATGATAGCCTGTATGTGTTGCGGGTGATTGAGGCGGCGCAGGTCAGTGCGCGTGAGCATAGGGTAGTGCTGTTGTAGTTGTTGTAACTCACCATGACATGGGCTGAGACAATGCGTTGTCTTAGCCCATGTCATGGTGAGTTACAATATTATGTTAAATCGAACCAGTAGCGTCGCTTTTTGGGCGAACCCTCGGTTTCGGCTGCGACGGCGTTCTCGAAGTGGCCGCCGTTGTGTTCGATGATTTTTCGGGAGCCGATGTTATCTTCATCGCAGGTGACGAGGACGCGTTGTAAGCCGTCCTGTTTAGCTCGTAGGAGGCTGAGACGGAGTATTTCTTTGCCGTACCCCATGCGGCGTTTCGAGGGGCGAATTTCGTAGCCGATGTTGCCACCTAGTTTTAGCAGGTGCTCATTGAGTTTGTAGCGCAGGCTCATGCGGCCTATGAATTCGTAGTTATCGATCAGCCAGAAGTCGGCGTTAGGTACACGGTCGGGTGCTGTTTTGTCACGCTCTTCCTGGGTGTAGAGGTGCTGGATATAGAGATCGAAATCTTTGTTGATATGCTTGAGATTGTAGTTGGTGTAGCGTCCTTCTTGCTGAAATTCGCGTAAGGCTTGGAGGTAACTCTCTTTGTAATGGGTGGTGGGGCGCGTGAGAAAGCTCATATTGTGTGTGTTCCTCCAAGCACTATTTCAAGTTCTATTTCGTCTCGTAGGGGTATGCCTTGAGTGACGAGTGCGTGATCGTCTGCGGCAAGTGCGCGAATGGTGTATGTTTGTCGTTGGTGTTCCATACTACAAGTATAATCCCTTTTGGGGAGAATTGGTATATTCAGGTTAACAAGTCATCCATTTACGGGTGTCCTGTTTGCCGACATGGAGAGAATCTTTGATGAGTGTGCTTACGTTGTTAGGCACTGGCACGTGCCAAATTGAGTATGAGAGGCGTGCGTCGAGTGTGTTGCTCGAATTGGATGGTACGTATGTTTTGTTTGATTGTGGGCATGGCGTGGTGCAGCGTTTGCTTGAACGCGGTGTGCGCCACGCGCAAATAGAGCATATTGTGTTGTCGCATTTTCATCCCGATCATGTTTCAGACTTGATACCGTTTTTGCAGGCTGGTGCGTGGTCACAGCGCGATCCACGGACAACTGATGTGCATGTTTATGGTCCAGCGGGTGTGCATGCTCTTGTCGATGGGTTGATGCAGCTTTTCAATCCCTCGTCTTTTCAACAGCCTACATATCACGTGTATGTGCATGAGGTGGTGGCGGGCGCGTTTATGATTGGGACGCATATGTTTGAGGCGGTCAGCTTGCCGCCCGCGGGCAATCATGGCATTCGCTTCTCGTATGGCGACAAAATGTATGCGCTCACGGGCGATTCGTTTTTTCATGATGAGGAGGTTGCCTTTTTGCGTGAGGTGGACCTGGCGGTGATTGACGCAGGCCATATTAATGATGAGGAGATTATGCGCTTGGCGGTGGGGTCGCAGGCACGTACAATTGTATGTTCCCATTTGTATAGGGATATTGATGCTGCCAGTTTGCAGCGGCAGGCGGAACAAAGGGGATATAGGGGCATGTTTGTTGTCGGGTACGATTTGATGTCGTTTGTTCTTTAAGGAGGTAGGTATGCAAACGGTGGAAGCGGTGGCGCATTTACGTGAGGGGATGCACTTTGAGGTTGAGGCGGGTTCTGGTCATCAGGTGTCGCTGGATATGTTGGATGATGCTGAGCGTATTGATGGGAAGTTGGGTGGTGGTTTTAGCCCGATGGAGATGGTGCTGGTGGCTCTGGCAGGCTGTCTGGGGATCACGGTGCTTTCTATTATAAGAAAGAGGAAAGTGGAGGTGACGGGCTACGAATTGCGTGTGCGAGGGGAACGGGCTAGCAGTCATCCGAAGGTGTTTGTTGAGATTGTTGTGGAGCATGTTCTCACGGGGCAAGGCATCAAGCCGGAGGCGGTTGAGCGTGCGATTGAATTGGCAGAAACGCGCTATTGTCCGGTTTCGATTATGTTGAGCAAAACGGCGACGATACGGCAGATAGTGCGGATTGTGGAAGTTTGATGGGCGCGTGGTTATTCTGAGATGCGCCCGTCCTGGATGATGAGTACGCGGTCGGCACTGGAGACGAGGGTGGCGTCGTGGGTGGCGACGAGGAGGCCGATTTTTGTGTTGTGGCAGATGTCGTTGAGTAGTTTGGTGATGTCGCGTCCAGTGAGGGAGTCGAGGTTGCCGGTGGGCTCGTCGGCGACTATGAAGCGGGGATGATGGACGAGGGCGCGAGCGAGGGCGACACGCTGCTGCTCTCCACCTGATAGCTCTAGGCCGCGATGGTGAGCGCGTTTGGCGAGGCCGACCTGTTCTAGTGCTTCTTTGGCTTGTATTGTGCGTTGATTGGGTGCGACACGGGCAAGGCGAAGAGGCACTTCGACGTTTTCCTGGGCGGTAAGTGCGGGGAAAAGGTGGGCGTTTTGAAACATCATGCCGACGCTTTCGCGGCGCAGGCGGGCGCGTTCGGTCTCGTTCAGGCGGGCGAGGTCTTGTTCGAGGATGAGGACCTGCCCCTGTGTGGGGTTGTCGAGGCCGATGAGGATGTTGAGCAGGGTTGTTTTGCCGGAGCCAGAGCGACCGCGCAGGGCGACAAATTCGCCGGGTTGGATACGCAGGTCTATGCCGCGCAGAGCTTGAACGATGCTGCCGCCAGAGCGGAATTCGCGTGTGACTGCACGTGCCTCGGCGATGGTCGCCACTTCTAGTGCTGGTCTCATGGCTGTCATCCTTTTATCCCTTCTGTTGTGCCTGATCGTTTGCTATACTATGTTGGCCGTTGCCGTTGTTGTTGTCGTTGCTTTCGGCTGTGATGGGCCAGAGTTCGACGTGATCGCCGATGATGCGTACCTCGGCTCGTCCGTTAAATAAGATGCGTTCGAGGGCATCTTTGGGGAGTTGCAGGCGTCCGGTGCGGTCGATAAGTACGGATTCGCGGTGTGTCTCGCTGGGTAGGCCGATGATTGCGCTGGCGGTGGGCATGTGTGCGGCAATGCTTTCCAGAGCGGCTTCGCGGCGTACGGTTTCGGTGCTGGTGCGTCCGTCGCGAATGGCGATGGTGCGGTCTACGGCTGCGGCAATGGCGGTATCGTGTGTGACGGTGATGATGGTCAGGCCCAGTTGGGTGTTGAGGGTGCGCAGGAGTTGCATGACTTCGGTGGCGGTCACGGAGTCGAGTTCGCCGGTTGGTTCGTCGGCGAGCAGGATTTTGGGCGAGTTGGCGAGGGCTACTGCGATGGCGGTACGTTGTTGTTCACCACCGGAGAGTTGGTCGGGCCGCTTCTTGCCCATGCCGCCGAGTCCGACGAGGGCGAGTAGTTCCTGGGCACGGCGAATACGCTGTGCGGAGCCGACGCCACTGAGCATTTGAGGCAGCTCGACGTTGGCCTGTGCGCTGAGTTCGGGTAGGAGGTTGCGTCCGCTCTGTTGCCAGACCTGACCGACGATGTAGCGGCGGTAGTTGATGCGCTGTGCATTGCTCAGGCGGGTCAGGTCGTTGTAATCGACGATGCAGCGGCCCGCACTAGGGATATCCAGGCCGCTCAGGATGTTGAGTAGAGTGCTTTTGCCGGAGCCGGAGGCACCAACGATGGCGAGCATTTCGCCTTGCTGCACTTCTAAGTCGAGCCCTTGCAAGGCGACTACTTCGAGGTCAGCCACTTTATAGATTTTGACGAGATTATCGCAGAGCACGATGGGTTCTGCCATATATTCCCCTAACGTTGTGAAGCCTAAACACACGATCCAATGAACCCTATGCTACCATGCGAACGGTAATGAGGTCAATTGTTACACTTGTGACGATTGTTTCACTTGTTTCAAATGTTACAGGGTTAGCGGCGTGTGCGTGCGGCTTCGCGTACGTGTTGTAGGTTAAGTAGTTCCGCGACCTCGAAGGTGGTCATGGCACCGTATTTTGGGCGCAGGCGGATCAGGGTGGGAAAATGCCCGATGCGTCCGTGTAGCTGTGCGAGTAGCACGAAGGCGGCTGGAGCGTAGCCAGGCGGGTTGATGAGCAAGGGTAATGTTTGCCATTCCTCAGATGATAGCCCGACGCTCTCGACGATGGCGGTGATTTGGTTGTCAAGCGGCTGCTCCTGATTGATCTGCACAGGTATAGTGCGGATGTCGCTTATGGGTGTGTCAGCCAGCGTCTCAATCTGTGTGCGCTGCTCGTCTGTGATTGGGTGGGTGAAGTTGAGTATGAGCATGTGTTATATCCTCGGATAGGTGGGATTAGTTGCTTCTTTATAAAGTGTAGCTGCTATATCTGGAAGTTGCTCACCTGTGACAACTACGATTTCTTTACTTGCCGCTCTTTGTAAAAAGCCTTGATAAGATTTGAGTTGCTCACGGTTGGCTCCATCAGGAGGTGGCAAAATACTTGTGATAAAAAGTTTGCCGACGAATCTTCCGCCGTAGTAGCTAGATACCGAGTCCCATTTATACAGTGTGGTGCGAGAAAGAGCCTCCACCTCGCCAGTCTTACATTCAGCGACGATGAGTTGGGCTTTATAGGTCATAACAACATCTAATTCATTATCGATGTTGCCCTGGACAAGCTGGTTCCATCGGCAATCATCGAAAAAGGGTTTTTTGGGGGTTCCATCCCGAAGCTTTCTGGCCACGTCCCATACATATACCTCTAACCAAGCACCGTTTAAGAATTTGTACGGAATATAGGATATTCTAAAGCAGATGGTTTGTGATGAAGGTCGTGAAAGTTCACTAATTAACCCTACTCCTTGAGCTGTTTGTAATAATGAGTAATGTTCGTCGGATAAGCCTGAGAGCGTAAGATAACTGGAGCCATCACCTGGTTTATCTTCTTTGGGTTTACTTGGCTTTTCGTTATCCCTTATTTTTTTTAGTACCTGTTTCAGTACTAACGGCTGATGTAAGTTTGTTCCAAGGATTTGAGCAAACTGCAACCACTCTTTATGATCGCTATTTTCAATCCCTTCAAGCTCGCCTGCTATTAATTCACGATTATACGCAGTAGCATACCTATCTACATTAATATGAAATAGGTCTTCGGCTCTATCTTTTCCTACCAACTTTATTACACGGGTTTGTGCTGTGTTAAGGTACCAACAGGAAATGGGTATATTAAAAGTTCCTCGTAGAACTCTGGCCGCTTCATACGCCCCGATGCTCATAAGGGCAGTCCCACCTGTGATATCAAATATCCATTCAGCAGATGGGTTGTCTTTAACAATACTTTCACATAATTTCTGTATTTCAAATACTGCAAAAGCATCTATAGCATCTGGTGTTATTAATGCAGTTTTGAATTCCAGTTCTTTCTGAAATTTATCTATGGCATAGCGTAGTTTAGGTAAGTCACCGTAACTTTGTATGGAGCTAATAGCGACGACAATATCAGGCTTTTCTTGAGTGACTAGAAGGGTTGCTGGTAGAAATGAACGACCACCGAAAAGTGTTAAGAGTGCTTTCATTTTTACTTTCTCCTATTTTTTGATTTTTGGCTGGCATACAATTACAGTGCATCCATTATGCGCCTCTTCTTTTTGGAAAAGGCAGCCACGCCTCTCTCCGGGCTTCCAGTTTGTTGCTTCTTCGGCATTGACGACAATCAAAACGTATTGAGTCGGAAACTCACGGAAACGTAGGAATGCTTTTGTGTCTGCTGGTGCATTGCGGCGCATTTCATCTGTTGGTGCCACAACCGTGCTGGGGGTAACTTCCTGTCCGATGCGGAAAGTGGGTATGTTAGGACGGACATAGTTTGTTTGTATAGCTTTCTCTGTTAATTGCTCTAATTCCATTCTTCCATAACCGCTGGATGTTTTCGCGCCGATACCCATGTCTTTGAGGGCATGTTCTACAATCTCAAAGGTTCTTGTAAGCCATACGGTACTTTGTTCGAGGTCGGGAGCTGCTAGTGCAATCAGATAGCTACCTGTTGCACTTACAAAGGGTATTGGTGTTGGGCTATCCCAGTCAGCAGGTGCATTATCCTTGTCTTGATAATAGTCTTTATGATGGACGGTGATAACGTCTGGATAAAGTGCGCGCTTTTGATAGCCAGAATCAGGAACGTAAAATGCATCAAGGAAGGTTATGTAGCCTGCGTTGTTAGTATCACCAAAGACTACTTTATAAGCTTCACCATAAACTTCGCCTTTTACTTGCCATTCTTGCTCAGTAAGTTTCTGGCGTGCATAACTTGCAGCTAAACCCTTGAGAGCACTCCCTGGAATATAAGGTACTCCATAAGTGTGATGTAGTACAATTGATGTTTCCAAAATGCTTTCATCACCTAGACCAATAATCATACGTCCCTTGACCGCTGCTTTACGTGCCTGTACTTTGTTCCCCTGTGCTTTTAAGACTTCTTCCCAACGTGTATAGAATGCTCTGTATATCTCTGGCATAGGAAGAGTGGTAGCGTATTTGATAAGTCCACTTCGACTATCAACACTTTCGCGATCTTGTTTTTCAATATATCTATCAAGCCAAAGTCCTGCGTGCGTTGCATACGTGTTTTCGCTTGACTGCGTTAATGTTTTGTATACGTTGTCAAGCTTATGACGGTACGTACTCATCGTGTCTCCTCCTTTGCTTGACTAGCATCAACCCCTAGCACTGATTGAGCAAAACGTTTATACCACAATAATGCTTCCATAACTTGTTGAGTCAGGCGAATATATTCATTCAAATTCAACTCTCGTGCAGTCTTAACAAGTTCCGGTTTACCAACTGTGCCCGCCAAATCTTTTAGGAGTTGTTGCTGGGCAGGAGTACCACGTGAATCGACAAATGCTAAGGCTTGAGTTAAACCGGCAGTACGAATGAGAATAGGCAGTTTGTGTGCCATGCTGCCATAACCAGTTTGATCATCTTTTTTTACTTTAGAAACTTTTTCGAATACGTTGATTGCGTATTGTTGATCGCGAGTATACATAGTTTATTTTCCCTCTTTCCCAATCAGCACACGACAGATACCATGTCCTACAGTCGCTTTTCCACCGAATTGCACTGTCTTCCCTGTGAGGCCTTGAATAATTTCGAAAACTCTTGCTGAAGTAAGATTTGTATATGAAGGATTCACTACTAATATGCCTGCTAAGATGGACTCAGCGGGTAATGCCTCTTCATACCAAAGTCCGCCATCCTGTACTGTTTTGGAGCCTTCAACTAATTTGATGCGGGCAGTGATTTCAGTAGCAGTCGCGATCAAGAAATTGAAGATGTCATCTGGGACAAGACAAAAACGCTCAGTTAACATTGTTTGCCAAACAGTATCATTGGGAAATACCTCTTTCCCGATCCATTGTGCCCAGTCTGTCATATCAAGTTCTGTTTGTATAGGTAAGTCAAGATCTTCGAGATAAACCTCCTTTGTATTTATCGTTATCTTACTCGTGCTTTTTACAACAGCACAGTGATTCTCTTTTAAGATAGATAAATGATCCTTAGGTATAGGATTATTAGGGGCCGTGCTCAATACTTCTTTCATGTCTCGTACAAAACGCTGTAAGACGTAGGGTGATGTAACCCAGGCGAATGTTCCCGCGAGACTACGAATAGGTAAAAGTAGCAACCGTTGATCGGAAAACTGTGCTGCACTGGCCCGATTATCATTATCACTGGAATTAGGGCCAAATACTGCTGCTACATCATTTGGGCTAGCTAGTGAGCGTAGTGAACCTTTAAGCGAAGAGCCAGGTAAAAAAGGTAAGCCTGTGGCCTTTTCTCGCGCAATTGGTAAGTCTATGACACCAACACCCTGCCCTGTGCCAGCATGGAGCGGTGAGAGGGCATGAACAAAAGTAAGTCGTGTATTCATTGCTAATGACTCCTTATAAGTCTTTCAAGAAAGCTTTTAAGACATCGGGTTCGCCGTTGAGCATCGGTAATGTTTTTGCCTCTGCTCCTGTGAGACTTGCAGTGACAGAATGGGTTTTCTTACTGTCATTTTCGATAAGTACCAACCCTTTAGGCAGAGTGCGTGGACCTTCAAGCACGAGAGCTAAGCCAACAGTTTGCCCATCCTTACAAAGTAGCGGACGCAAAATGAGTGGACTGGCGAATCTATCATGTCTTGGTTCAGCACCTTGTAATGTTGTATCGCCTGGGTCATCTCGATCTTTGAAATGAAAAATTATTGGCAGACCGAATACAGCACGCGGAAATGTACGTGGTTGTAAGCGTGGGCGATATTTGGTATCGCGACGGCGTGTAAGCTCACGAATTGCTTCTGGCTCCGGCCAAAAACTACGACCATCACGTCCATAAGGAACTTGACGAAATTCGGAAAGTTTTTTGATGAGATACCGCCAAGTTTCCTTTGTCTCTCTCGTAGGACTGGTAGTCACGAGTTGTATCCCTTTACTGAGATAGGGTATACCTGCTGGTGGTGTTCCCGGCTTGACATGTATGCCTATTTGCCCCTCAAGCCATACTTTGACATTACCAATAGTAGGGAGGTTAGTGTACACACTATCATCAACCTTTACTATCCGTATTGCTCCAAATCCTCTTCTTGTGCGTGCTCCAAGCCCACCAAAGGTTTCCCAAGCCCACAATGCTGCTGCTATATCTGCTTCTATACCTACTGACTTGCCCTTATCGTCTTTTTTATCTTTGGGAAACGTGATAGTTAACCGAAAAGAAGAACCCTCAAGTACATTTTGTACACGAACCTGTGAAAGTGGCTTCTTTAACTCATCCTGATCGGGTAAGAGCGGAAATGCAGCGTAAGGTGGCACACCGGAATGTGGTTGAGTTTTATTGCGTCCTCTTCTATCTTCCTCTATTCTAAATGGCTTGACAAGAGAGCCTTGTTTCAATATTTCAACAGTAATCTGTATAGTTTGCTCTTGTGATAGAGGAGCGTCCCCTTTTTTGTAGGCTTTTCCCCAAATAGCATCCTCCGCTTTTTTCATATCTGCAAGATCCTGAAATTGTCCCCCTCGACAGGCCCGCCACCAAAAGCGTAGGTGTCCACGAATGGAGCTACCACGAATGATCGTTACAGGGTCTACTTCACCAGGAGTGACGCCACCGCCATAAAGCGGTGTTATCAATTGGTATTCGCGTACCTGAGTAATAGCATCGCCAGTCTGTTTTACTGTCACTGTCGGCGCGGCAATCTTTGGCTGTGTTCTCATACTTATTCTCCTGTTTGCATTTCTTCTGGGTTGCCTGACCATGTTCCCAGCATAGCAAGGCCAAAGCCATCGCGCTGGTCCTGTTCGTCATCGCTGATACATTGCATCCATATTTTTTCGATCCAAGCTCGAATAGCCATTGTATCGCTGTCTTGTAAAGAGAGGAACAGCACTGTACCAGCAGGAGCCAAGCGGCGTGTTGGTTTTGGACCTCTTTTTTCAAGGTCCCAGCCAGAGGTTACCTGTGGACGTTGAATAGCAATGGCTTTTAGCTGAGGAGTAACTCCCGCGAGTGACTGCTCTATCCATTTTGGGCGATAACCTAACGCAAAACAAGCGGGTGTGAGCAATATGAGGCGGCACGCTTTATCGTTGACAATACTATCTTTTAGTTCTTTGGGACATTGCAGTACATTCTTCTCAGGCTTTACATCAACGATACCCTTCTGCCAATTGACAGCACGACGTTCTCCACCAAAGCCTGAGAAACCTTCTTTAAGTTGATGCTTATCGTCAACTATCACCGCCAATGCTAAACGTTGTGTGCTCGTAAGTGGTAGTCGATCTTCGTCGGTATGAGTAAACTCTAATCCAGAAGTTTGGAACAATGCACCATCTATAGCAGCACCACTTTTAGGGTCAATACTGACATGCAGACGTTGCTCTCGCATTGGCCCATCATGACCTAATTCAGAGACTTTTTTATACACAGAACTTTTAGGATCGCGTAACCAAGTATAAAACCTGTCCCAATTCCAGTAACGTGGAGCATTGTTTGCTGGCTTATCTTTGATCGATTCTGTAGAACCTACAAACCACAACTTGTCGTTATTTTTCGTATCGAAGTCTGTATGCACATCGTTTGGCAACTTGAGTGGAACAAGCGGTATGACGTTTATAGCTTTCTTATCTCCGTTCTGAGTAAGCAGCAAGGCATCGGCAGGAGCAGGTAGGAGCCAATTAGTAATCGCGGTACCATCTTGTGCAAGCTCTACTAGCAGTGGACCACGTACACTTATTGCTTTAAGTTTTTTAATGGTTTCCTCTGTAAAGCCTTTATTGTCAATCTGCCCCACTTGTGTACGAAAGCCACCTGTTGTGGTAGAAGGAAAAGGAAATGCCAGTGAAATAGAGCGTGCCCCAGGAGTAGGACCGAACGGCTTTCCGTCACGTACAATCAATGGGTCATGTGGTTCAACGAGCCAGATAGTCATATCTAGTGCTCCTTTTTTTGATATGCAATTTTGTGTGTATCTGCCAACAATTGAGCGAGTAGTAATTCATTCGTAAAATTTACAAGCTTGATATTGCCCGCCTTGTTAGCATTTAAATTTTCGCCTTCTATACCAAGCTTCGGTCCCAACACATCCATAACTTCTTTCTTTTTTTCAGGAGTAAGAGGAGCCAGTTTGCGATCCAGTATCCGCTTAGCCTCAGCTTGTATAGCCTTCTGAGTCATATCAAATAGTTGGTCTTCTTGTGGGACGCCAAGACGCAGTGCGAGATGACGCAATTCGTAGGCTGTGCCATCAGGTATATTATCAGCAATGCAGAAGGGAAGAAGTTGATCTAAATACGTATCTATCTTTCCCCAGCTGCCCACAACACTATAATCAATACCACTACGTTTACTTACTGTAATTGCCAAACCGTTTTTGCCATCAACACTTTTCGCTTTTGCCTCGGCTGCACGTGCAAGATTAAGGGCATCTTGCAGAGGGTCTAAATGATGAACAATAACAATGCCTACTGAAAGAGTAGGTTTGTTACCATCTTTATCCTGAAAGCCGCCTCTTTTTAGTTCGTTGTAAAATGATAGAGACAGTTCACGAGCACATGCAATGAGAGTATGAAGTGGCACAAGAGCCAGAACATCATCGCCTCCTGAATAGATAAGCGCACCTTGATATTTTTTCACAATCTTTTGCACGCCTCTAGCGAAAGTATCAAGGGCTTGTGATACCTGACGATGACCTTTTTCTCCTTTTTGATTGTCAATGACTTTGCCCATACGATCCCCATCAGCGAGGAGAATAGCGTAGTAAGGGCTAGGATGTCCTTTACCAAGAATGTCATCTACTTCTTTATAAAAGCTGTGTAGTTTCTGCTTTACATTCTCTAGCTTAGCTTTGTCTGTAGGTGATAAAGATGATGCATCAACCATATCGACCAAACGTTCCTCAAATAGCAGAGAGCCATCGTACTTCCCCAAAATGGCATGGGGAGAAAATGTGTAAGGTATCTGTTCTAAATTTGGAGAGAGCGCAATTCTTCCTAATTCAGTAACATACTCATTCCATATTTTTTGTATTTGAGGAACGGATGTTGTAGGAAGCAGATTAAGACGCTCTAAATATGGGAGTGCTGCCATATGCGAAGTACTGGGAAAATTTTCTACAGGAGAGCGATTTAGTAGAGCATGCCCACGCCTTTTGAGCAAGTCCACTCCTGATAAATACTCTGCCGGTTTCGCTTCATAGTTCATATAGAGAGCTTTAGCTTTTTTCTCTCCTACCTCTTTAGAGTCACCACGCTGATTATATTTATTATCAGGAATAACGCTTTCAAGTTGCCCATCGATAGAGGATTTAGGTTTATTGCTACCCCAATCAACTTTCCGAAAATCTCGCGTGTTTTTGCGTGCCGCCATCATGTTCTCTAACTTTGTCCGAGTTACTACATAATCTTGTGCATTGTAGGGGGCAGCTACCCAAAAGTATTCGACAAGATCATCGATTTGTTTATTTGCTATTACGTCTTCAATTGGCCCCATATCCTTATAGGCTCGGTTTTTGATGCTATGCAATCGTGTGTTGATCGCTATACGCACAGCCTTGCCAACATCCTGGGGCGAGTCATCAATGAGTGCAACAATTTTGTTGGCAACACTTAATTCTGTGTTTTCAGCGAGATCAGCAATGGACTGAGGAGCGGGAAAGATCAAGCTATCGCGTCCATACTTGTCGGCAATGCTTTTTGCTGCTGCTTTAGCAAGTTCACTTAATAGCCAAGAGCCAAATTGTAGATCACCTGTGCGACGTGCGCTGGCAATGAAACTTTGGACGGGGCCAATGGCGGCAAGGAATAAGTACGAATCCATCTATACCCTCCTATTTCTCTGTATTCTTCATTTATCGGTTTCTCTCAAAGAGTAGCATGTTTCTTGTTTAGTTACATCCATGGTATACAGGAATGTTTTCCATGGTAGACGGGATTTCTTTTGCTGGGATATCGGCTATACTTCATTCGTCGCGAAGAATTCGCTGAATTTGGCGCGTATGAAGTGGTAATCGCGAATATTTTCGTCGGGCCATGCTGCACGGCAGTGGGATAGTAGAGCCATGTTATGGTCTGATAATGTAGCTAGAGAGATGATGAGTTTTTGGGCTACTTGCTGCATATTGAGACCGTCAGCGTAGGCATGGAGTACCTCGCGTTGACGTGGGGAAGCAAAGCTAAGGACGTACTGACAACGTTTGTGCTCTTTGTTACGTTGTTGCGTATTTACTTCCACGATGGCTGTGGAGGCACTATTGTTGAGCATGCGGGTGAGAATAGGATGTGTGGCACGGGCGAAGGGCACTTCGATGAGTTGTACGCCATCGGCAGGAGTGACATGCATGATAGTTCCACGATTAGCGCGCTCTACCACGGACTGGGGAGTGTAAAGGTGGAGTAGTTGGTCGTTTTGCTCGAAGTGTAAGAGGGCAGCGGAGAAAGAGAGGAAAGCCATCAGGCGACGCCCACCTGTAATAGAGAAGTGGATGATGTAGTGTTGCTGTTTTAGCTCCTGAACGATTTCACTGATGGTGTCGAGTGCGCCGCTGGCGGTTTGCTCATTCACTATATCATCAATGGGGTTGCCATAGTAGCGCAAGACTTGTTGACGAAAGTGGATGGTGCGTTGCTCTCCACCGAAGGAATAGCGGTCTTCGATGAATTCTGCGCTGAGTCGCGTGATGGCCTCTTTCAAGCGTGGATACGCTTTTGGATGAAGTACGATGACTTCGCTAATGGGAATGTTACGTTGGAGTAACAAGTCCAGGGTGAAGGTGACAACCTGGGGTTGTCCACCGAGGGTTGCAAGTAGGATGTGCTTTGTGTTAGGTCCCGGCATGAATGTCTTCCATTCTATCTTTTTAAAGAGTCTGTTGATTGAAAGGAACGTTGTAACCATGAATTCTCTGCCAGCTTTGTTGATTGGTGGCCCGCCACACGCGGGTAAATCTGTCCTGTTTTACGCAATCACGCATGCATTACGTGAACGCGGTATTCCTCATCATGCTATTCGTGCTTGCCCTGATGGCGAGGGCAACTGGTCGCAGGAAGCAGATCAGGAGTTGGTTCGTGTTATTCGTATTAATAATAAGACATGGTCCGAAGAGTTTACGCAACGCATTTGCCGTGACATTGAACAGCGTCTGTTGCCGATGCTAATTGATATGGGTGGAAAGCCACAAGCCTCACAAATACAAATCTTTCAACATTGTACTCATTCGCTTCTCCTGTTGAAACCAGCGGATGAGCAAAGCATGCAATTTTGGAGACAGTTGGTGGAGGCAAATGGTTTGCTACCTATTGCACAACTGAACTCTTCGCTTGATGACCCATCGCATGTTACCGCTAAGTCGCCAGTGATTGAAGGTACCTTGAGCGGTTTGCAACGCGGCTCAGCGGTGCAAGGAGAACTCTTTGATCTACTCGTAGAGCGTATCGCCGCATTATTTAGCTCATATACACAGCAAGATTTGAACAATATTTGGGTAACACGCGCACCGACTGAATTGGTTGTGAACCTACCTGTTGTGCTACAACGTATTGCTCATGGCGCGACGCGCTGGGAACCAAAGATGATACCTGCTGTGCTGCAGGATTTGCCCGTACAAACTGCTCTTTCTGTCTATGGCCAGGGACCACACTGGTTATATGGCACACTGGCGGCGTATAGTGGAAATACTCCCTTCTATCAGTTCGATCCGCGTATTGGAAATGTTAAAGAAACTGAACCATCTCCTGGCAATACCGAGGGTGGTTGGATTACTCCTCCACGCATAGGCTTTGGTTCGACCTCCTCTAGTGAGGTGGTAGTTAAGTTACAGCATAGTAATGATGTGACGGTACTTACGCTTGATATACCCAAGAAGCATCTTGATTATTGGCAAGCCGAGACACTTACTTTCCCTGAGACTGCATCTGACCATGGCTTGATTCTAAATGGTTCAATGCCATCGTGGTTGCTAACTGCGCTTGTACGTCTGTATGCGCCGCATGTTGCATGGATAGCAGCTTATTATCCACCATCCGATTGTGCAGTACTGATGACTTCCACGATACCTAATTATGAGCCGGGTGATACTCTCCCCATGCCTAGTTTGTAGAGATTACTGTACTACAAACATATGCTATTGTAAAGGTGTTTGTCTACACTATAGTCATAAAAGGCTATAGTGTAGTTTAATGTCTTGTGTACATCATAGTTGTACAATTTGGTACAATCATGATTTAGAGTGCATATAGGGTATTGCAATTTGGTGAGAAATGAGAGAAGATAGACTCTGCATTTCCGCTTTTTGTTGGATGATGGGTATATATGAGGTAAAGGTAATTTGGGGGGACATTGATGATGACTACTTTGGGTTTGCATATTTTGCCGGTCTTTTCACAACTGCATGCTAGCTTTACTCTTGGCAATGTACGGTTGTTGACGCATCAGGTTGACACGTTGAACGCGTTTAACGATGCTGATGTGGATGTGATTATCAATACGGCGATGACGGGCGATGGCAAGAGCTTGGCGGCATATCTGGCGGCTTTGTGTGATGGTAAGAGTGTGGTGGCGATGTATCCGACGAATGAGTTGATCGTGGATCAGTACGCGGCGTTGCCTCGTTACAGTCAGCAGTTGCAGGTACGTTTACCCGCTTGCGACACGATGTATAGCGAGAAGATTACGCAGTTGATGCGCATGCATGACACGATGGTACGCCTGGAGGAGGTTCGCAAGCTGTTAATGAGGAACAAATTGCTGCTGACGAATCCTGATCTACTACACTTGATTATGAGCCATCAGTATGGATGGGGGCATTTGCGGAAGGAGCTTCCGGTTACGGTTGGCAGCTACTTTGATTATTTCCTGTTTGATGAGTTTCATGTCTTTGGTGTGCCACAGGTTATTGCCGTGATGAATATGCTCGGCTATCTGATGACGGGTTACAGGGATAAGCCTCATGAACGGAAGAAGTTTGTTTTCCTCTCGGCTACTCCAAACCCACTGTTAGCACGGTTTTTGGAACAAGGAGGCTTACGCACGCGGCAAATTATGGGCTGCTATCGCTCGTCTGCTGGAGAGGGGTATCGTTGCATTTTGCAGACGTGTGATCTGGCACTGCATGAGATTAGCCAGGAACTGCCTACTGAATTGTGGGTAGAAGAGCATCTGGCAGAGATACATGGCTTCTTTCAAAAGTATCGGGCGTCGAAGGCTGCCATTCTGGTTTCTTCGGTGGCGACTGCGCGCCGTTTGTATGCTCGCTTGAAGGCGTATTTTGAGCC
>JBBPYR010000110.1:0-9818 GCA_038199755.1 Ktedonobacterales bacterium
AGGCGTTTGATGGTTGCAGCGCACTCGTCTTTCAGCTCTTGATACACTTGTGCGGTTGGTCGAATTTGGTTGAGCATGCCGACGGACTGCCCAACAAAGTAATTGATCAACTTCTTGCCGCCCTCACCTCCCGCGCGTGCGTCTTGCTGAATACTGAGTTGTGCATCCATGGTTAGCAAGGTGTGTAATGGCATTTGTAGAGGTTTGGGATTGGCCGGGTCTTCCCAGGCATCGGTCCAGGCGGAACGGAGTTGCCGTGCCGGTTTGCCCGTGGAGGCACGTGAACGCAGGGTATCGCTGGACGTTGCATGTAGGAATTTCTCTTTTACCACGGGATGCGTCTCGGCCTCCTCGGTCATTAGCCAGATCGAGCCTGTCCACACGCCCTGCGCACCCAGCGCGAGTGCCGCCGCCATTTGTCGCCCGCTGGCAATTCCACCTGCGCTGACGACGGGTATGGGAGCCACGGCATCCACAACCTGTGGTGTCAGCACCATGGTGGCGATCTCGCCAGTGTGACCACCCGCCTCAAAGCCTTGGGCAATGATCAGGTCTACCCCGGCTTCCTTTTGATGCATCGCGTGTTTCACCGCACCGACCAGGGCACCGACACGCACCCCTTGTTGGTGGGCGCGCTCAATGATGTAGGGAGGGGGGACGCCTAGCGCGTTGACAATCAGTTTCACGGGATAGGAGAGGGCGATATCGACTAGTTGGATGCCCCGCTTCTCGGAAATGCCCAGCCCCGCTCTGGATGCGAGGGTAGCAGAGGTAGTCCGCTTGGGGACATGATGGTCCTCTAGCAGCTTGTCGAGGAAATCGCGGTGTCCCTGTGGGATGTGTCGTTGGAGTTGTTCAAGCGAAAAGCCGCCTTCCTCGCGCCCGACATACTGCTCTGGAATGATCAGGTCGATGCCGAAGGATTTGCCCGCGCACTCTTTGCTGAGCATCTGCAAGGCTTGATCGAGCTGCTCTGGCTCCATCCCGGCGGCTCCTAGTACGCCAAAGCCACCCGCTTTGCTTACCGCAGCGATGACAGCCGGACTATGACTGAAGGCGAAAATAGGTGCGTCAATTTCATAGATGTCGCATAAATTGGTGTGCATCATAAAACTCCTGTATGAGATATCTTCTCTCGTGCTTTATGTGGACGTGTTACGTTATACACTCTTTGTTGTCTCTGTCACGCGGTGGGGAAGCGAGACGACGACCGTTCCGGGGCCGACTGAGATCCCTTTCGCGTTCTCGGACCACATCTGCAACTCAACGAGTGCTTCTTCACCTTCTTGCCACTTACGCTTGACGATGCCTGTGGTGACGACAGTATCACCTGCGGTATTGAATACCTTCATACGAAAGCCTTTCAGACTCTTCATGACCCCGCCGAGACCAATAAACTCGCGTGTCGTGCGTTCCCACATCCCTACGTTCTCCTTCTTTTCGTTTATGTATGTGGGCTACAAATGACTTGTTATTCTTGTGTCACTTTGCTGGCATGGGGCGTATACTGGTACATGCCAGTGCGCATTCTGGCGACTGGCTGCGCGCTGGTTGAGAATCTCTGACTCCCAGACAATAAAGGCACCGCGCCCAACACTGGTCTCTTTTGGTGTGCAGGAGAGCAACTTGCGCCCCTTCATACGGACGCGGTCGCCGACTACTACCGGCTGGAGGTAATCGATCTCGATGTCGGTTGCGAAGAAGCTAGGTGATGGAGGCATCTTTTCTGCATAGGTGCCACATCGTTATAAACCCTAGTTCGCGGTTATATGTGCTTCCAACTGGGTGGCAAATGTGTGTAAGCTGGCGGCAACGCTCTGCAAGGTAGGCGACACAGCCTCTCCCTCACAAAGTTTGTTGCTATAGGCTGCTAGTTCTAAGAAACGCTCGTGCAGAATAATCCAGGCACTATAGTGATGGGGCAGGATGTAGCCTGCTCGATACATCTCGAAGCTCGGACCCGCTGTCTGGGCGGATGGCTGCACGTCGATTGGTAGTGTTGTGAGCAGCGTTCCCAGTGGGCGAATAGCCTCAAACATCATGTTGACGGCAATGTCGCTGAGCAATTTCTGTTCTTCCCCTGTTTCACTGCCATGAATGAAGTAGCGTAATAGCGTTTGGAGCAGCACCTCGTAACAGGCATTAAACAACTCTGACACAGCGGCTGTGTGCGGCTCGGTGATCAGCACAAAATCAGCTGGGTCGCTGGGTGGACGAACAAACGCTGCCACAGTGGAGCGCGCAGGCTCAAACTGCGGGTCCTGCTGTTTGAGATCAGCATATTCTTGTGCGATATCGAGAAACTTGCCATAGTGCGAGTGACGCCAATCTCCACGGGAACCCTCACCCTGTTCAACGATCGTCTCAATGGCTTGTACCGCTGAAGCGAGGTCTGTCACCGGAAGCAGCTCGGGCCAAGAGAAATATTCCTGCGTGGCTTGCGCTCGTGGTGGTCCAATAAAGACTTGTTTCTCACCGTACTTGTCTACCAGATGGCGAAAACCTTGCTCAATACCGCGATAGAGATGGCCCACGGTCGCGAAGTCCTGTGTTTGCGGAACGAGCTCGTCTGTGAGTGGAAGGTCTGGTTTGGGGATTGCGAGAACCTCAAACTCAGGTGCGTCTTGCAGCTCCATCCCTTCTGGCCGTTCGAGATAGAGAAAATGTTGTAGTGTGCCACTGCCAAATGGCAGCAAGGCCATTTGCACGCCTGGGGGAAAGTACTTTGCCTTCTGTGGAAAGTTGGGACGCCCAAAGAATGGGATAGAGCCTATCGCCGAAAGAAGATTACTGACTAGGGTGAGATGTAACATCTCTTGTGTCGCAACCAGCGAGATCGCTCGCTCCCAACGTTTGATTGCCTCTAACTGGGTCGCCGTTACCCCTTCGCTGACATCCTGTTTCAAGCTGAATGCCGCGAATAAGTACTGGCACATAATCATATGTTCTAGCGACGATGCTTCGGAAAGCATATAAATGAGTTCTTCACGATCCTCAATCTTGATCGGATTCTCCTGGGCCATACTGCCTTGTTCCTTCCATTTGATGCAGCCTACACTTTGTAGACCGTAGAATCTGAGGTTGTGGAACCTTCATTACTATAGCCTATGCGCGTTTTGCATGTCAAATGGTAGCATAGCTGCACAGGTGCGCTGGTACCAACTTATTGTCTCCATCGGGCCAGCGTGATATCCTATGGGGTAAGCTGATAGTAATCTTTACGCCGAGCTGTGACCAAACGCACTCAATATATGAACGGATTAGGTGATGAGCGAATACCAACGTTACGAATTTATGACTGTTGATCGACCACTGACGCGGGCGCAACTCGATGCGGTCAATAGCTTGTCCAGTCACATTGAAGCATCTGCCACCCATGCTGTTATTGAATATAACTGGGGCGACTTCAAGCACGATCCCATTAAGGTGCTGCGCGAGTTCTTCGATGGCTTCCTCTATTGGGCCAACTGGGGTACGCCCCGATTGGCATTTCGCTTTCCGCAAGGAACCTTGCCTGCCAATCTCATCGATGGCTACGATCTCGATGATTTCGTCAATATCACCCGGCATGCGGGTTACGAGGTACTCGATATCCACTTTGATGAGATGGAACCACCCGACGAATGGATTGACTATGAACTGAGTCCGCTGATTGCTATGCGCGAAGAATTGATGGAAGGCGATCTGCGGTCACTCTACATCGTCTGGTTAGCCGCTCAGTATTTTATCGGGGACGATGAGGAAGAGGAAGAAGAGGAGGAGGAAGAAGAAGAGGCAATGGATGATGAAGGTGAAGAAGAAGAAGAGGAGTACACCGTGCCAGCCGTTCCGCCCGCTTTTGGCTCGCTGACCGCCGCACAATTTGCATTAGTAGAATTGTTTCGGGTGCCGCAAGAACTGCTTGGAGCGGTAGCTCGCCATAGCAGTGCAGCCGCGCCATCGACAGCCGATGATTTTGCCGCATGGATCACGTTGTTACCAGCAGGTCGCCGCGAAGAGTATCTGGTTCGCTTAGCACACAATGAGCCAGGTCTGAGCCGTCTCCTCGTGACGGAATTGCGCGAACTGGGTCGAGGCGGCACAAAGACGACACCAGTAAAAGGTGAGCGCGTTAGCTACGCTACGCTAATCACTGAAAGCAAGGCTGTGAAAGCTCAGATGGCACGGGAGAAGAAAGAGCAGGAACGCTTGGCTCGTGAGCGTCGTCTGCAAGAAGTTCACGATCATCAAGATACATACTGGCGTCAAGTCGAGAAGGATGCAGGGCGTGGTACCGCTGCTGGCTATGACGAAGCCACGCGCTTACTGATCGATTTGCGGGGAGCTGCTGCACAATTCAAAGAGACGAGCCAGTTTCAAGAGCGTTTCAGCGTGTGGGTGCGGTCCCATATGCGCCGCCCTGCCTTGCTCAAACGCTTGCAGGAGCGTCAATTCACGGTGCCACAAGCATGAGAGAAAGGGTACCTCTCAAGAAATGGGATGCGGCAACGTTTATATTGACAAGGGAAGAGCAACACACATACCATTGAGAACAATATATTCAGATATTTCCAGGGAGTGACGACATATGGCAGATCGTGCGGGTCAACTATTGGGCAATTATCGACTCATACGCCTGCTTGGACGCGGTGGCTTTGCGGAAGTCTATCTGGGAGAACATCTTCACCTGAATACGCAAGCCGCTATTAAACTCCTATCCGCACAACTTGATGGGAACGAGCTTGAGCACTTTCGCGACGAGGCACGCCTGGTTGCTCGTCTAGAGCATCCCCATATTGTGCGTGTCCTCGACTTTGGTGTGGCCGAGGGTGTTCCTTTTCTAGTGATGAGCTATGCCAGCAATGGTACACTTCGCACACTCTATCCCAAGGGCAGCAGACTTCCCTTACACACGATAGTAGCCTACGCCCGACAGGTTGCGTCCGCCCTACAGCACGCACACAATGAGAAATTGATTCATCGCGACGTGAAGCCGGAAAACATGCTACTGGATAAGCAAGGCACTATTCTCCTCAGTGATTTTGGTCTGGCAACGGTCGCGCAGAGCTCAAATACGCAAACGCCGGGCGATATCGCGGGCACCGTCACCTATATGGCACCAGAGCAATTACGTGGTAAACCCTGCCCTGCTAGCGATCAGTACGCGCTTGGCGTGGTGATCTATGAATGGCTTTGTGGTACTACACCATTTCATGGTCACGGCTACGAGGCGGCGACCCAGCATATCCTGACGCCACCACCGTCATTATGCGAAAAGTTACCCACGCTCCCAAAATCGATTGAAGACGTCGTGCTGCGTACACTGGAAAAGGATCAGCATAAACGCTTCGCCAGCATACAAGAGTTCGCCAATATGTTGGAACAGGTCTATCAAGCGGCGGCATCATCCATGCCAGAAATTGCCACGACTCCCATGACGCCCAGTGCGTCTATAGTAGTCTCGGATCAAACCACTGCCGCGCCTGAGCCAACGCAATACCTCAAAACACCCGTTCAGGCGAAAACGGAGGTGATAAACAAAACTGAACGTAACGCGCCGATGCCCGTGATTACACGACTATCCAGTATCTCCGCTGTTCCTGGCACAACCTATGCCATCTATCGCGGCCATCAAGCTGCCTTGGCAAGCGTCACATGGTCGCCTGATAGCAAACGCATAGCCTCAGCAGGGCACGATCAGACGGTGCAGGTGTGGACGCCGTTCCCGATGGGGCCACGAGAACAAGCCATTAACGCAACTAACACAACGCACGTACCGCCTATACAGGACACCGTGCTTGTCTATCATGGTCACGCGGGACTGGTTTCAGCTCTGGCCTGGTCGCACGACGGAACACGTATCGCCTCTGGCTCCTGGGATACGACTGTGCAAACCTGGGAAACGCTTACAGGCAAAAAGCTGCTCAACTATCGCAATCACACGAAAGGCGTGTTGGCGGTGGCGTGGTCGCCCGACGATCAGCGCATGGCCTCTGGCGGTTATGATCAAAGCGTGCAACTCTGGCATGCCGCCACGGGCCAGCACCTTTTGAGCTACAAACACCTCTCTGGCGTGGCTGCTCTGGCCTGGTCTCCCAGTGGCAAGTACATTGCTTCTGGCGGTTATGATCAGGCGGCACATATCTGGGACACGAGTACAGGCAGTCAACTCTTTACCTATCATGCGCACTCTGGGGCGATACAAGCCATTTCCTGGTTCGCCGATGGTAAGCGTATCGCCACGGGTAGTAGAGATGGTACTATACACGTATGGGATCTAAGTAGGCAGATGGGTAAACTGCTGACAAAAGGAAAGCCACTCATATATCGTGGCCATACGGGGCCAGTGCATACGCTCACCTGCTCACCCAGCGGCAAATACATCGCCTCTGGCGGCAAGGATGGTACTGTGCAGGTATGGGATAGTATCACGGGGAACGCTCTTTTCACGTATCGTACCCATACCGCAAGCATCACCAGCGTTGCCTGGTCGCCCGACAGTCGTTATCTAGCATCTGCCAGCGAAGATAAAACGGTGCATATTTGGTTTGCCCCATTTTAGAAGGAGAAGGATAAACTATGGAGATCGAAGCCAAACTACAAGCGATGGGACTCGTCTTGCCAGAACCAGTGAAGGCGCCACCCACAATTCGTCTGCCTTTTGCGCCTGTACGCATTCGGGGCAATCGTGCCTACATCTCAGGGCATGGCCCGCAGACACCTGATGGTACAATTCCGCCGCCGTTCGGCAAAGTTGGTGCCGAGGTCTCACTAGAGGAGGGCTATCAGGCGGCACGGCTCACCGCCCTCTCCATTCTGGGCAGTCTCAAACGTGCCTTAGGCGACCTGGATCGGGTAACGGCATGGTTACGCGTATTTGGCATGGTCAATTCCGCCCCTGGCTTTGCCAGCCAGCCAGCGGTCATCAACGGTTTCTCAGACCTGATTCTCGAACTCTACGGACCGGAGATAGGGCAACACGCCCGCGCCGCCGTGGGCTTAGCTGAACTGCCATTCTTTATGCCCGTCGAGATCGAGGCGGAGGTGGAGATACGGGTATGAGCAAGTTGTTGGAAATGACCACTGAATTTGACTGGGATGAGGTCGATACCCTCATCAATCTTTTGCACGCAATGGGAATCTCCTACCTTTTGGGGAATGGTTCGTCAGCAAGCGAAAAAGAGCAGAATATTGATTCGATCCATCTCATACAGCGATTAGCGGCTTGTGGTTATCCACTCGTTGAGAATGCCAGTATTTCTTTATTCCTCTTACATCCAGAAATCGCGCCTTCAGTTGTGGAGGCACTTCAATATAGAGAGGATGGCATCGCTGAAAATATAGCGGTGGTCACGCTCGCGACCCTCTATCTCCAACAATGGTGGCTCTTTCGCTTAGCATTTGCCCTCGGCCATCTGCCGTGCTTTCCTGAAACACCGTTTGTTTCCCTCTGGGAGGAGCGTCACTTACCATCACCCAGTTCTGGCTACGGATTAGATGGACTTCTAACATTACAAGAGTATCAACAGCAAAAGTACGGTATCCCTCTCAATTTTCTCGATGACTGGCAGAATCAGATCAATCATTTGCTCACCCAGGAAGAAGCTCATCGTCGTATACTGCCTGGTGATCTACGGGAAACACTAATACAACTCATTGCCTAAGCGTGCTTAACCTTAAGAAGGAATAACTAACATGAGTATGCGACAGCGGGTTGGTCGTCAGGAAATAGAGCAGTTTCTTATTCAGGTAGGCCGAACACGCCAATCAGGAAGGTTATACCTTACAGGAGGGGCCGCACTGGTCCATTGCGGCATTCGTCCTGGGCAAACATTGGATATTGATATTCAAATTACTATTGATCCCACAAATCTTACTTCGCAAATTGCTCAGTTGAAACAGAGAATGAATATCAATATCGAATTTGCGTCTCCAGGCGATTTCATCCCATTACCTGCACAGTGGGAAGCACGATCACAGTTCATCAAACGTTACGATCAGGTTGATGTATTTTATTTCGATTGGTATAGTATCGCGCTGTCCAAAATGCAGCGAGCTAATCGGCAGGACGTTGTTGATGTGCAACTATTGGTTCGTCAAGGCTTTGTTGATGTGGGAGAACTCGATTTGTCATACCAGGATGTCTTGAGTAAAATTGGCAAAACCCCTTACGATAGACTTCTCCCCAACCTCTCACAGGGACAATTTTCGCAGCACTATCAAGCTGTTCGTCAGCTTCTATAAATGGAAGGCTCCTCAAAACATCCTGCCCCCCAACGGTGCGTCGTGCGTGGGGCTGAGCAGGATGACGCCACCCTCGCCGTCGGGAACACCGAGGGTGAGCACCTCTGAGCGTACGGGTCCGATCTGTTTTGGGGGAAAGTTGACGACTGCGACGACTAACTTGCCCAGCAATTCTTCTTTGCTGTAGTGCTTTGTGACCTGGGCCGATGAACGCTTCGTGCTGATCTCTGGCCCAAAGTCGATTAGCAACTTGTAGGCAGGCTTGCGTGCTTGGGGAAAGTCCTCAACCTGGATGATCTTGCCAACGCGAATATCTACCTTCTCGAAATCGTTATATGCAATCATAGTTTGCTCTACCCCTATTTTTTGCTGTAGTATAACATACTCAACATATCTGTGGCAGGATGTTGAGGTTTTTTAGGTTACACACACATCGTAAGCACTTCTTGAAGAGATGACGTTGAAAACTGTTGTGATAGAATTGAAAATGGGTGAATGAACTATCGAAAATATGAAAGGTCATAATGCAACAATCCTTTTCCGCATCGGCACTATTGCTGGAAGAACAGCTGGGGCAACTCTTTATGGTTGGTTTCTATGGAACTACGCCCTCTCAGGAGTGTATCGACCTTATCCAAAATTATCATGTAGGTGGCATCATCCTCTTCTCGCGCAACATTCGTGATGTGCAACAGGTGCGAGCTTTAACCGATGGTCTACAGCGCATTGCGCGAGAGGCGGGACAGCGTTTTCCGTTGCTGATTGCTATCGATCAGGAGAACGGTATCGTGCAACGGCTTGGTGAGGCTGGCACCCAATTCCCTGGTAATATGGCACTCGGTGCGATTGGTGCAGAACAGATGGCGTATGAGGTTGCGCTGGCAACTGGGCGCGAGTTGCGATCATGCGGCATCAACATGAATCTTGCCCCCGTCGTTGATGTCAATAACAATCCGGCCAATCCTGTGATTGGCGTGCGTTCATTTGGCGAAAATCCGCAGCAGGTGGCACGTCTCGCGAGTGCGGCGGTACGGGGCTATCAAGCGGCGGGCGTGCTCTCGACGCTCAAGCATTTCCCCGGTCATGGCGACACCGCCATTGACTCTCACCTAGCCTTGCCCGTGATTCCACACAGCATGGAACGCCTCAACGCCGTCGAACTTGTACCCTTCACGGCGTGCATTGCGGCAGGGGCAGATAGTGTCATGCTTGCCCACATTGTTTTTCCCGCACTCACGCACGATAACGACCCTGCGACCATTGCTCCCGCTGTTATACATGGCTTGCTACGTGAGCAGTTGGGCTTTACAGGCGTGGTCATCTCAGATTGTATGGAGATGCACGCGATCACGAAAACAATCGGCACCCAACGCGCATCTGTGCTGGCTCTGCAAGCTGGTGTCGATATCGTGCTTGTCTCGCATACCTACCAATTGCAAAGGGAGAGTATTGAAGCAGCGCGAGAGGCTACGCGAGAGGCTGCGCGAACGGCAATGCAGGCAAACGATCTCTCCTTGCATACGGTGCAGCAAGCGGTAGAGCGTGTTATTCAGCTCAAACAACGCGTTCTTTCCTGGGATGAGCAAGCGGAAATG
>JBBPYR010000111.1:0-6151 GCA_038199755.1 Ktedonobacterales bacterium
GGGGGGCTGTGGACCCTTGGGTCGCCCGTGGGGTGGGGCAAACGCCCAAAAAGGGGTTGGTATCCCTGGCACGGACGACCCAAGGGTCCCCACCCCGCCTCGTCCGCCGCCCCCGCCCCGACTGAAAAGCTGAGCTGTTCGCTTGGGTTGATGTCTATTGGACCAGCTTGGGCGCGTCCCCTGGGCGGCCCGAAAAGTCATTATTGCTAGCAACATGAGGCTGTGGTAGTATTAACGCAAAGGTGGCACACGAGGCGTGCGAGATCACACCTCGCATAATAACAGTATTCATACTAATTTAACGGGATATGTGTTTACAACATATGCAATACACAACAACACTTACAAATGAAACCCCTATTGCTATCACCATCGGCAACTTTGATGGCATACATGCAGGGCATCTACAACTGCTAAAAGAACTACGTACACTGGCCCAGCAACTGCATTGCGCGCCAGTGCTCGTCACATTCGAGCCACATACATTGAAGGTCGTGCGACCGGACATACACTTTTCTTATTTGACAACGACCTCCGAAAAGTTGGCTTTAGCACGCAAGTATGGACACGTGGAGCAGGCGATTGTGCTTGCGTTCACGCCGGAAGTTGCCGCCATGAGTGCTGAAGCCTTCATGGATACATTATGCACTGATTTTCAGCTTAAAGGACTGCTTGTCGGGGCCAATTTTAGTCTTGGCCACAACCGCATGGGCGATGTCACCTTCCTTGAGCAGTATGGCAAAGAGCACGCGCTAGCAGTACGTGCCATCCCCCTTGCCGAGACGGGAGAAACACGCATTAGCAGTACACGCATTCGCACCCTGGTAAGCGAAGGACAGATTGAGGAAGCTAATGAACTGCTTGGTCATCCATTTCTCATGAGTGGTATTGTCGTCCATGGCGATGAACGAGGCAGACTACTTGGTTTTCCCACCGCTAACCTGCGTCCAGACCCACAGCGACTGCTACCACCCAATGGCGTGTATGCCTTGCGTGCCTCTGTGAGTAACGGAACAGAGACTGCAAAAGTGCCACAAAGTGACGAAGAGCATGAACCCATCGTTTATAATGGAGTAGCCAATATTGGAGTGCGTCCTACGTTTAATGGAAAAGAACGTCTAGTAGAGGTACACTTACTAGACACCAGTATAGATATTTACGACAAGCAGCTAAATGTGGAGTTTATCGCACACCTGCGAAGCGAACAGCGTTTTTCGGGTATCGATGCGCTGAAAGCACAAATCGCTTCTGATGTGCAACAAGCACGCCAGATACTCGTAAATACAACAGTCAAATAGAAGCAACACTAATACACAATTAGGAGTGTGAGCCATTGAAAGCTCGCCAAAATTCATTATCAAAAGCAGTATCAAAATTTGAAGCACTGTTGGAGCGTCTATTTCAGGCTCCTTTCAGCAGAATCTTCCCTTCACGCATAGAGCCAATCGAAATAACACAGAAATTGAAGCGGGCGATGGAAGATGGTGCGGTGCTGCGCAATGATGGTCGTTATATCGTCCCAAACACCTATGACATTTATGTAAGCACTCAAGACTACCAAGGCTTTTTACCTAATCAGAGTGGATTAATTCGTGATTGGCAAGAGCAACTTGTTGAATATGCACGCCATCGACAATATATCCTCAGCGACATGCCTGTCTTGCGTTTGCATGCAGGCACCTCCCTCAAGCAGGGACAAGCGACGGTCAAACCGGCAGAGGATAGCGATGTGCATATGGCAACTCAAGCACTAGATGCACAGCAGCTTGCCGAGTTATGGAAACAGTTTCCACAGGGCATTCCTGGTACGGCTCCGGCAACTCCACCAGTCGATCCTATGGGAGCGGCACCCGTGGGACCAAGAGGCTATCAGGGTAGTGCAGCGAACATGCCGCCCGTCATGCCAGAGCCGCCACGCGAGCTACCACCCGCCCAATTGACTATTCGCTTACCGCAGGGTGGTCAGCGCGCCTATCGCATTGAGAAAACGGTCATCAGCCTTGGCCGTCAACTCGATAATGATATCATTGTAGAAGATAAACGGGTTGGTCGGTATCATGCTCAGATCAAATTCGATGGTCAACAGTTTATCCTCTATGATCTTGGCAGCACAAATGGCACACTCGTCAATAAGGGACAGATTACACACCCGCATACACTACGTACTGGTGATGTCTTTACCGTTGGCAGCTATGACTTTCACTTTGAGAGAAGGTGAGATCTTTTTTCTATGCCACTACAAATAGATGCGTTTTTACTGATTCTGCGATTGCTCTTAATCGTGCTTTTTTACCTCTTTCTTATGCAGGTTGTGATCGCCATTCGCCGTGACTTACGCCAGGATAGAGCAGGGTCTGCGCAAGGGCCCACCTCGCTAGGCCATCTCGTGGTCATCAATAGCGGCCCTAGTGAAGTTCCACCGGGGACCAGCTATCCACTTGCAATGCGTACGAGCATTGGACGTGGCCCAACCAATACTATTCGTATTCAGCACCCGACCGTTTCGGCAGAAAATACGAATCTCTCGTATCAGAACGGGGTTTGGTATGTTCAGGATGCGGGCAGTCATAATGGCACCTTCGTTAACGATCAACCGGCACGTGAGGCTCTTCCCGCCAAAGTCGGCGATATCATACGGGTTGGCTATATCAGCTTCCAGATCAAACCATAGCAACCTATAGCGGACGAGAGAGAGAAGAGAAGGAGAAGAGGTTTTTGACATGGCACAACTAGCACAATCGCGCGGCTTATCGAGGCGATATCGTTGGCAAGAGTTGGGGTTATTTATCATCCCCTTTATGATTTTGCTTTTGGGCACGGGGCAACTAGCTTTGCTCTCAGCGAATCTCGATAAAACGGCACCCATCACGGCCAAAAACCTTCCCACTATTCAAAGCCTTATCCCAACCTTCGGCCTGATTGTTGCGCTGTTAGTGGTCAACGGCATTCTTAGCTGGCGTTTCCGTAAGGCTGACCAGATGCTCCTTCCCCTTGTCGGCTTGCTCAGCGGTATCGGGATACTGATGGCAACCCGCTTGGGACCAAATATTGGAGTCCCGGTGCTTGGAACACGCCAATTGTTGTGGGTCTTCATTGGCCTGGTTATCTTTATGGCAACCATGTTTCTGTTACGGGATATTGAATGGCTCGGACGCTATAAATATACCTCTCTTGCCTTTGGCATCCTCCTACTCAGCACCACATTAGTCAACAGCTTGCGTACCAAAAATCTCGATAGCCCCACCCATGACCAACTCAATCTCGGACCCATCGCCTTCCAACCATCAGAACTGCTCAAAATCTGCATTGTCATCTTCTTTGCAGCCTACCTCGGCGAAAACCTGTTTATCGTCGCTCGTGGCAATATGCGTATTGGCAACGTTACCTTACCCCCACTGCGCCAACTTGGACCAATCATCAGCATGCTTGGTTTGGCACTGTTGCTCTTTCTGGGTGTACGTGAACTTGGTTTGGCTTTACTCATTTATGGCATCTTTCTCTGCATGATCTATCTGGGCAGTGGCAAAGCTTCCTATGTCTTATGGGGCCTAGCAGGTTTTATTGTCCTTGGCTACATTGGCTATCGCCTCTTTAGCTATGTGCGCTCCCGCTTTGCGGTCGTTGGTTTTGATGTAGTTCACTGGCAGAATTGGACAACAGCAGATACTACCTTCGCACAGAATCAGGGGTTACAAATTGTGCAAGGTATTCTGGCTCTCTCCAGCGGCGGCATTCTGGGTTCTGGCCTTGGGCTGGGGCATCCTGCGTTTGTTCCCGTCGTGCAATCCGATATGGTCTTTAGCGCAATCGGTGAAGAGCTGGGATTAGCTGGCCTGTTTGCTATCATTGGCATCTACCTGTTTCTTATTTATCGCGGTTTCCGTATCGCGAGTGATGCCACAACCCCATTCACGAAACTCCTTGCAGCTGGCCTCACCTCAATTTTTGCAATCCAGACGCTGATTATCGCGGCGGGAAATATGAAGTTCTTACCCTTGACAGGTATTCCACTGCCTTTTCTCAGTTATGGGGGCAGTTCTATCTTCGCTAACTACATCATAGTAGGGATGCTGATGCGCATCTCGTATAATACAGCCGTTGAACGCGAGGGTGACTCGTAGTAGACGTGGTAGAGGAAGGATTATGGGCCGATATCAACGATGGTTACACCATCAGGAAATAGACCAACAACTTCATACCCAGCTACACCACCTTGAAGTAGAATTAGCTCACCTGCAAGGGCAAACAAGGATGGATAGCAGCAGCGAAAACACTATTTCCAAGGAAAACCAGCTTGTCATAGCTTTAATGGCCAGCATGCATGCCCATACCCTACCAGAACTATCTTTCGAGGCGCAGTCACCCCCTCCCACAAGCAGCACTTCCGCTTCAGCACAACCACACCTTTTGAGGGCTGCACTATCCGCACTACCTCCATGGGCACAGCCACCTGAGCATAAAAGCAGATACCTGAAAGCAGATACCGTTCGTCTCACGCAGCAAGCCGCCAGTGCCGACACGCAATACGAAGCATCAGAACCCTCTCTTCCTCATGAAGAACCTGCCCTACAAGTAGAAGATATGCCGCCCTACCTTGCTGCTCAATTGCCAACGGAACCGCAGCGTGAACTGCCACGTTGGTTACAAACGCTTATTGAGACATCGCTCCACAACAATCAGGGAATAGGACTCCTGAATGCGGAGAGTTTGCGCTCGAATCGCCTGTTTCAACGCTGGTCAGAGCGTTGGGGACAACCATCTTCGCCTCCCACCGAAGAAGGCGAGACGATGAAACAGCAGACGATGCGAAAGGAACGAGAGTCATGAGGGATTGGCCTGTCACCAACAATACTGACCACGCTAACCATGCTGAAACTGACCATAACCATCAGTCAGACCACCTTCATACCCTCTTCACACGACTTCATCCCCAGGAGGTGGAAGGCTTCTATAGAAGCTATCAACAATGGCTATTGCAGCAACGAATACAGGCGGTGCAAGCACAAATAGCCGTGCTTCACTTACGCATCAGCGAAAACACACGTGAACTAACAGCGGTTGAACCATCCTCTACCGCGCAAACCGTCCTGGCTCGTCTCTATATGCATGGCGTCCAGAACGTTGATTTGCTTGACCGCTTATTAGAGCACGACGACGCTTGGCTCGATCATACGATTGAGCTACTAGAACTCTGTGAATTTTTGGGTTTTATTCAGGACAACTATACCCAATGGTGTGAGTTTGCCCTGGAGGGAGCCTATGATTGGATAACATCAATGGATATCATACAGCAAGACAAGCAAAGTAATCAGCCTGACAGTGAAATACCGACTCCGTTCGTAACTCTAACGAACCATATTTCAACAGAAAGTGAGACGCTTCCCCAGGTAACTGAGGAAGAATTGTTGCAGAAGCTTATGAGTGAAGACGACGACGCAACCGTAAAACGGCCCGCCATAAAACTATCAGAGCTGCCAGCAGCCAATGGCAGCACCACAGTAGATACACAGCCGCCCGCTGCACAGATAATGGCTACCAGTTCGGCAACGGCCCCCTCTGCTCCGCCACCGGATAGCAATACCCATCCAGTAACAGCCATCACCCGGCCTCTTCCCGTGCTAGAAAAGAAGAGCCCGCAGGAACAAGTGCCCCCAAACAGAGAGGGGGAGGGCTTGATCTCTCACCCCTCCCCATCATCCCAATCATCCAGCATGGTGGTTACGTCCCCACAACGCGGACCCGTATGGCGTCTCTATAATCAACTGGCACGCCGCTTTTTTGCAACGTAAGCGCGATTTGGGCGAGATTCATCGCGCCCCATTACGGGTGGGTGTCCAGCGGTTGTGACGGCAACGGCTGCACTCCTAGGGGTGCGACAGACGCAGCAGGGGCCGGAGCCTGTTCTAATTCATCGACACGTCTTCGCAAGCGACGCAGCTCACGTTTGTCGCTCCAAGCGGCCAGAGCCGAGACAAGATAGAGCAGGATCGCACCGAGCAAAAAGGCAAGCACCACAATTAAACCAATGGGCAATTCCGGCGTCTGCCAGATAAGCAGGGCGACATGCGCCTGCTGTGTCGTGAAGTTCTGTATGGCAATAATCGTGAGGGCTCCGCCGCCCAGAAACAACAACACCAGTATGAGATACAAC
>JBBPYR010000112.1:0-3967 GCA_038199755.1 Ktedonobacterales bacterium
CGAAGTGTACTTTCAGAAACGAAAGGAAGACCCGCATTGACTCATTGAGTCATTGACCATTGAATGCGAGAACAAGGGAACAGGAGGAAGGTAGCTCTTATCTCAGTCTCTTTTAGTGTCTTGACAAAGTGGGCCACCATACTGAGTCAACAAGTGCTTTGGTTTTTACTGATTGATTGCCGAAGCGCAAGGTGAGAGGGATAAACGGGCGGGGAAGTTTGCTGCTGCCAGTCGTTTGATATTTGAAGGTGTGAGACATATAAGATTAGCCAATATGCAGCAGGTCGTGTCGTGGTACTTTGAAAAGGATAGGCTCTTTATAGCCTTTTTTAATGGCCTCGTCATACGCTTTCTTTGCGCTTTTATCGGCACTAATCACGCTGTCTGTATCAGTTAGCGCAACCCACAAGCCCTTAAATTTTTCGAGAACTGGTGAAAGATCAACTGTTTGCATAGCAGAGTCATTATATCAAATCGTAGTTTTGTTGCAATCGCCGTCTTTTTTCCATGAAACGATGATAGGCTATTCTTCGTTTGGCTTCTACCTCGTCAAGCAGCTTTCGGCGCATGGCTTTTTTCTCCTGAGCTACAGAGGAAAAGGAGGACGGTTGTATATGGCGGGTAATAATTGCATACTCTGTCATACGATAGCGTTATAGTAAGCTGTTTTCGTCCTACTGTCAATACGAAAGCACCTGTTGTACTCTGAACAAATACAACAGGTGAGAAGTCAAGGAGAATACATTTATACCACATCAAGGAGTATATGTCTGAGCACAACAATGGGGAGTTTCGCTAGTCCCTGCGAATTGTCAATCGTGAAAGATGTCCACAACGGTCCTGCGCAACGGCGTTGGCATCATCACCCCTGACGGAGACTACCATGTGGTTTTTGAGGATGCAAATGAAGCACTACTCGCGACCTTTGATCAAAAGATCGCCGCTGGACAGGCGACCCCGGCAGATATGGCGGCAACGGTGGGCAAGACGCTACAACTGATCACAAGCGTGACCTTCGGTGGCCCTGATTTACGGACGGTGTATATTGGTTCGTTAGCGATGACCCACCTACCCACGTTCCGTTCGCCCGTGCCTGGCTTACCGATGCGTCACTGGCGATAAACTCGTATATCCATGTGTACGGATACGGATGTGTACAGGCTACATTGGTTGTGCTCGTGTAAGATGAGTGTGAGCCATGTAGCCTGTACGCGTGTTAATTAGCGATTGATGCCTTGCACATGTTTCTGGTCTTGCTGAGAGAACCAGGACCAGAAATGGGTAAGCGGTTGATGATTGTGTATGGGAGCCTTCTTTTTCTGAAGCATGCTGAGGCGATAGAGGGAGCATGAGCTATGCTGCTGCACCAATTGCGCTTCGTCTTCGCTAAGAAAGTAGGTTTTGTTGGGATCGGAAAGCATGACAATACCTTCACAGGCATTCTCTTGCACAAACGATGCGATACATTCTGAGAGATCAGAACTATAGCACTCACGCAGTTCTACATTCACCTGCGCTACCGCCGCTTTCGTGGAGATTGTTTCCAGAAAGTCTCTGGCCTGCTCAATCCGCTCAAGGCGAGCATCGTCGCCCTGAGAGTGAGAAGTAGGGACGAGGGCCAGGGCAACCAGTGTTGCATGCGATGTTTTAGCAAAGTAGAGCACATGATCGATGGCTTTCGCATCAACCCCGTACGTAAAGGGAAGCAACAGGCGTATCATTCTCATAGCAACAGAACCTCATCAAGCCAAATATATAGTACGTTATCTTTCATCCTTACTTATAACTATAGCCAAAAAAACCTCAAGAAAGTCTCAGAGTTTTTGACTTTGTGATCAAATTGCACTCAAATATTAAATCGTTTGATGAGGCACGCCATTACCAGCGTGAGATAAGATGCGCCACTGAGCCACCGTTGATGAGTTCGTAACGAATTCTATCGGGGTTGATATCCTTCAATAGGTCCACGTCTTCGGAAGAGATGAGCAGTTCATGTGGATGCATGGCACGCCACACGCTCTGGACGATCTCATTGGCCTGTACAGTTGAGTTTTCCGCCAAGGCACGATAGATATAGGACGGGCTAACCTTCGCCTTCGCGTGCCGCACCACATCATCGGCATTACGGAAGGCACGACGCGCATCCTCATCATAGAGATATGGCTCGTAATATTCAAAAGGGCGCGGTGTCGGAGGGTCTTTAGGTGTTCCCACGTAGAGAAATGCGATAGGTCGCGTGCCGAGATGCTTCACCGCCGCCTTCGCAACCATCGTATTGTGCTTATCTTGCTGGGGTAGCAAAACAGCGAGTGCGTAATCCGAAAGTACATCGACACTACTCAGCGGAATCACATGCACAGTTGCCTGACCCTGCCGCTGTTCGCTGCGATAATTCAAAATAGCAATCACCATACCGATAAGTGCCACCGTCCCGCCAAACGCCGTTGCCAACGGTTTGAAGACAAGATTTGTGCCCCATGCTATCATCACCAGAGCGGTTGTGAGAATACCAAGCCAGAAATCGACCTCTAGCCACAGCGAGTGCATGCGCTTCGAGAAGGCGGTGTTCTTGCCACGCACAACAGCAGCTTGACTCGATGCGCCATTCACACCAGTAGCCTCGCCGTCAATGGCACCTGCATAGTTGCCATTTTGTGAAGCAGTAGAGGTGTCGGAAGATGCGGCTGACAGCCCATCCAGCCGCATATCCCTTGCTTGTTGTTGCGCATGTTCAGCGATGTATACGCGTTTTCGCTCGCGTAAAGATCGTATGGAACGGCGATCACGATTTCTGATAACATCCATACCAAGACAGGTCAGCGAGAAGGCGCCGAGCAAGCCAAAGGCATACATATCACCGAGGATATTGATGTTGCCCAATACGAGCAAGAGCACCCCAATTGGAATGCCCGTTGCCAACATAATCGAGTAATGCGGAGTGTCGCGCATTTTGTTACGCTTCAACACAAAGGCGGGGAAGAAGCTGAGACGCGAGAGCGCGAGAAAGACGTGATAGGCACCAATAATCGCGGTATTGCTTGCAAAGACCAGCAGGGCACTGCCGCTAATAGCAACCTCTGTCTGAAGAATGACGCCTCCCCATTTGCCACCAAGTAACGAGATGAGTTGCGCGGATAGGATAGGATTAGCCGCCTGTTTTGGGAGCAGCAAGGTCGAAAACATGGTCAGAAAGGGGCTCGTAATACCAATCGTGATGACGACGAGAAACAGGGCAATACCCGCCACTTTTTTACGAGGTGTCTTCATGACAGGGGAGAGCTGAGAAATGCTTTCCAGTCCTGAAAACGCTAGAAACGAGCCTGCAAAGCCGACCAGTAGCGTCAGGCCTGTAAGACGCTGATTCGTAAACATCTGCGGGAAGAGCGCAAACACTTGACCAAGTGACATGTGAGCAAACACGGTAATGAGAACTGCAATATCACTGATAAAAGCAACCACCGCACCAATAAGGCTCACCTTCGCGCTTTCACTGACGCCCACCCAGTTCAAGACACCAAGCAAAATAAGCACGCCAATGGTGATAAAGAGGAGTGGCAACTGAATAGGGCCAAAAAGAGGAACTTGAAGCGTGGTGCCCATAGCTGGAAGGACCACGCTCAAATATTGCATGCCAGACAAAGAACTGATGGAGGCGGTGAGAAAATAGTCCACTAGGATAAACATGCCGCCGAGGGCACCAGCCCACTTGTTAAAGGCCGATGCCGCGACCGTTACCACACCACCACCCTGCGGAAAACGATGCGTGACCTCTGCATATTTTAATGTCAGCAACACGAAGACCGACATCGTTAAAAACACAAAGAAACCCGCTAGTTTTCCTATCTCAGGTGTTTGATACAGCAGGCCGGGGACATAGTACACAGAGGTACCAATGTCAGCAAATACAACGGCCCAACAAAGCAGGGGACCAAGCAAGTTCCCGCCATGACTATTCTCGTCGCCTTGC
>JBBPYR010000113.1:0-3190 GCA_038199755.1 Ktedonobacterales bacterium
ACATGGTTATTGCATAGCCATCAGGATCAACAAAAGTAAACTGCCGACCAAAACGGCCATCCGAAGGTTCTCTCAGGATAGTGACTCCTGCTGCGACGAGCGAGTCGTGAACTACTTGGCTGTTTGTTGTCTTTGTGGGTTTTTTAGTATTGTTGGTAATCTCAATTCTCACTGAAACGTGATGAATTACCCTGCGACAATGCTAATTTTTCACGGTCACAATGATAACCCAGGTTTGAGTAAGCCATAGCTCGTTGTCTCGCACGAACGGGCGCATACCCGTTGCCTAATGTGTCTTGAGTTCCTCGTTGAGGCGCTCAAAAATAGTGGTTCGCGCATCGGTTGGCGGCTGTGACAGATCGAGCCAATTTTTTACATTAACCTCGATTTGCTGCGAGGCTACATGATCAATGTTAAGACCTTCAGCTTTTGCTAGGGCGATAAGTGCATTAGTGGTTAGAGCTTTGCTGTGCGAGGGATCACGGAGTCGTTCTAAATGATTGTAGGTCGCTGCGAGCAAGGAGTCGTCTGGGGCGACAAGATCAATGATCGCCACTACACCGCCAGGACGAACTACCCGTGCTAATTCCTTCACCTGAAAGTATGGTTCGGCGAAGTGATGTACAGCAAAGCGTGTAACGGCCATGTCGAATGTGCTATTTGGAAAAGGTAAACGTTCACCAGCGCCCTGTACAAAAGCAATATTGCTTAAACTGTCCGATTGTGCTCCATGTGTTCCCTGCTCAAGCATAGCGGGAGTCAGGTCTATTGCCGTGAGTCGCCGAACAAATGGAGCTATTGCTCGACTGAAAATGCCTGTACCTGCCGCCAAGTCCAGCACATTGTATTCAGAATGAATACTAAGATTGGCAAGCATCCACTCAAGATGGAGGCGGTTAGCAACTGAGCGGCTTTGGTCAAATTTGGAGGCTTGCTTG
This sequence comes from Ktedonobacterales bacterium, assembly GCA_038199755.1. GTDB lineage: Bacteria > Chloroflexota > Ktedonobacteria > Ktedonobacterales > Ktedonobacteraceae > JBBPYR01. The sequence continues at coordinate 939 of JBBPYR010000113.1, forward strand.
CTAAACGCTTGTTTGATGAGATCATGCTGATTTTGTGTCATTGTCTCGAGTATCTCATTTGCCATAGTACCTTTTGAGATGTAGCGTGAGTATTCAAAAATTTACTCGTCACGATGGGGTTTATCTTGTTTCACAAAGGTCGATGTAGGTCTTCCTTCGTTAACACGCCAGTGTATGCCAGATCATCCTATTGGGCTGTTTATACATCGTGTCCCCAATTTGCCACCAGGCTTGCCAAATACACCCATTGTGGAACGCGCTTAAGTGACAGCGATACGCCATTCAGTGCATTTGGCACTTGCGCGGTTCCACATTGTATTTTGTCCTGTCACCGTTTCGTGACAATGACTAGTGCTGATGATCACCCGACATTGTGGTGTAGCCACGCAGCATGTTGTACTGCATGATTTGCGCTGGAGAGAGAATCTTGACAGTTGCCAAATGCGTTCTCAAATGTACCACGCGCAGTTTACCTTGAAGTTCGGCGATACTCGTCACCTGTTGTTGTAGAAAATTCTCATCAATCGTTGAGGATCGAAAGGCCAGCTCCAAATCTCGTTCTTTACTCAAGATTTGATTTCCTAGCTCAATCGCCTGGGGAAGCATCTCATCCGCAAGTGCTTTTATTTTCTGGCGTTGATCCTCTGTAAGACCAAGTTTGTCAGCCAGTTCGAGTACGTGACGGGGACCGGGGTAGCCGTTCAACTCAGCAGGTAAGGCTAATCCTGCCCCTTCCCCTTTTTGATAAGCCGCAATAGTCTTTGCGTCAATGCCTCGAATATCACTCAACAACAAATCGCTGTATGCTGTTGGAGTTGGAGTAGCCTCAACTTGGGCCTTAACACGGATGTTAGAACCAGCGTTTTGACTAGAGACTATGGCTATCACACAAACAACGAGCGTCAAAATCCACAGCTTTTTACCCGAATACATGATATAGGTCCCTCATTTAGCTTAGCCATTGAAAAGTTCAAAAATTCGGTTGATGTCCTGAACTGCCTTATCAGGGTCATTCTGCATCTGATCTTTGATTTGATGTTCCAAATACCCCCCAACCACATGGGTTATCAGGCTGGACACAGCTTTTTCGATGGCTCGTGCCTGAATAATGACATCTTCGCATGAGGTATCGGCTTCAATGCTTCGTTCGAGACCTGCCAACTGTCCTTGAAGGCGATGAATCCGTTGAACCGTGCGTTTGCGTCTTTCTGCTTTCGTTTCGACAGACATCAGGCTTTCTCATTCAATTTATATACCCATAGGGGTATATGTTAGCAGCGGAAGCATTTTTGGCACCCCCGCCATTTAGCCTATTTATTGCCTCCTTACGAAAGAGAGGCGTTAGAGTAGGGTTCTAATTACCGTAACAAGCGGCATGGGGGAATTGCTAATGACTGAGAGTTTGATCCAAGTTGATGGACTATTGACCGTGCATTGTGCGCGGAATGTTGAAGCCGCACTGACCCGGCTTCCAGGAGTTCACCACGTTGAGGCGAACTATCTGAACAGCACAGCTACCGTTAATTTCGATGAACATCAGGTTTCTCTAAAACAACTTCAAAGCGCGGTACAGGACTGTGGATACGTCTGTAACGGGGAGGCTGCATCAGTGCAGTCAACAGCGAAGACAACACATATGGGTGAACGCGCCGGACACGCTACGCACGACCAATCTGCTGCGTCGGCCAACGCACCAGCTATGGAAATGCACAGTGAACAGACGATGGGCACTCATGCGGAACATAAAGCATCTGATGTGAACACGCCTAATGAACCTGCTGAGCATCCCATGGATGAACATGCCATGATGGGTCATGCGGGTATGACTGCTGATGGCATGGCGCGTGACATGCGTAATCGCTTTCTGGTGTCACTCGTGTTCACCATTCCAATTTTCATCACCTCTCACTTGGCAGAACTGTTCGGCTTGATGATCCCGCCGCCGTTGGGGTTGTCAGTACCGCTCTTTGGTTTTTTGATGGCAACGCCCGTTGTCCTCTATGGTGCATGGCCGTTCTTCGTGGGCGCGCGTAACGGATTACGGCAGCGTATTCTGAATATGAGCGTTCTGGTGAGTATCAGCGTTCTGACCGCGTACATTTTCAGTGTTGGCGCAACGTTCATCTTCAAAGCAGAGACGTTCTACGAAGCGGCAGCAATGCTGACCACCTTCGTCCTGTTCGGCCATTGGATGGAGATGCGTTCACGTGCCGGGACGAATCAGGCGATTGAAAAGCTGATCAAGCTGACAC
>JBBPYR010000114.1:0-12252 GCA_038199755.1 Ktedonobacterales bacterium
CAGCCATTGCTATGTTATTGGGCAAGCGGCAAGCTAAACCAGAACATTGAACCCTCACCCTGACGGCTCTGCACCCCCACAGAGCCGCCATGTCGCTCGATTATGGTGCGGCACACATGTAATCCCACACCGAGCCCGATACCCGATCCAGTTTGCACTTCAATTCCAGGCACACGGTGAAAGAGTTCCCACACATGTTCCTGCTCTGCCTCTGGCAACCCTGGCCCTTCATCTTGCACCTGCACTTGCGCCATCTGCCCTTCGACCTGGAGGCGCACAGTAACAGGCCGCGACGATGCCGAGTATTTCAGCGCGTTCGTGAGGTAGTTCGTCACAACCTGCACAAGACGGTCTGCATCAGCTTGCACAGGCACCTCATTCTCGCAAGACATTTCCATATGAATTGTTCGTGTAGGCGCACATTGTAACTGGTCCTCGACTGCCTCCTGCACGATATTGGCAAGATTACAAGGCTTCAGCAGCAATTGCATCGTCTGTGCCTGGATGCGAGAGACATCTAAGAGATCGTTCACCAAGCGATCCTGAACGACAATCTGCGCCTTGATACGCTCTAACAGGGCTTGCACGGGCGCAAACCGTCGTATATCGTCAGGCGAGGCAACTTCCGCGGACACGAGCCGCTTCACCTTGCGTTCCGCTAGTTGGAGACTGCCATGCATGATCGTGAGGGGAGTCTTCAACTCATGGCAGACGATGCCAAGGAACGCTTCCATACGGCGATTGGCCTCACGTAACACGAGTTCACTTGCTTGCGCTTCCGCACGCTCGCATTGAAGCTGTGTACGTGCGAGCAGCAAAGCAGTTAAGCGGGCACTGGTATGCACCAAAGCGATCTCATGGGTGGTGTAGGTGTGCTCGCGACTACCATCATCTACACATAGGACACCGACCAAGCGGCCAGCCACACAGATGGGAGTGACAAGCATCTTCCCAACATAATAGGGAAGCACATTCGTGTACAGCGGCAAGGTCATACCATCAAGCTCAAGTGCGGTATCATATTGAAGTTGTAGGAGATACTCTGGCCCTCCAATATGGTCACTGAGGTATGGAGAAGCGGCTAGAGTTGCGCGCCACTGCTGCTCTTGTTGCGGTGTAAAACCTGTGGCTGCCAGCGGTCGTATGCTTCCCTCCTCTGGCTCTACAGCGAACATGACGACATGCATGCTCTCAACCACGCTGTGGATCAATTCAACCATGCGCTGTCCCACTTGTTCTGTCTCGTCACGAGACATGGCGACATCTTCACCTTGCTCCACATGCTCTGGAAATTGAACGAGCACCTGTGCCATCGCTAAAAGCGCACGCAATGCCTCCGAGGTTCGCCGCTCAAGCTGACGGTGCTGCGTCACATCGCGATAGATGAGCACCGCACGTTCAATTGTTCCACTTTCCCCCCAGATGGGTGCCCCACTCATATTGAGGATGAGTTCGCGCCCGTCAGGGGTGGACACGGTAACATCGGCGGCATTGAGACCAGTTAGCCCTTCCCCTTTCAACAGGCGCGCCAAAGGGCGTTGTCGCTCCGGCAATAGCTTCCCTACCTTGTCGCGTTGCACGGCTTGCAACAACAACTCTTGTTTCACGAGTTCCTCGTCTTTAGAGGGAAGAGTAGCCAAGCCAAACAGGTGACGGGTCGCCGCGTTGCTTTGCAGAACCTGCCCCTGCTTATCGTAGACCACCACGCCATCTTTGATAGCCTCGAACATCGCCTCAAGCTGCTGAGCACGCATAAGAGCTTCACGCTCTGCTGCCTGCGCCTGCAAGCGAGCTATTTCACGCTGATTAGTCAGTACAGCTACGATAATACCTGCGCCTGCGAATGTGAACAACTGTAGCATGCCGCTCCACTCAAAACTACCAATCATGCCGAAGGGAGGAATATACAGGTAGTCCAAGACGAGCAGGCTGAGCAGAATCGTAAACACCGCCGGAAGCACTCCCCACAGGAATGCTACCAGCACTACCGCGAAGAGGAGCAATACACCTGGAAACGAGAAGGGTGCAAGTAGTTGGGTTTCTACCAAGCCCAGACCGAGACCAAGGCTCACCAGGAGCAGACCGATGAGATATCCAAGCAATGGATGACGCCAGCGTGGTAGCTGCGTCATTGATTGTGTATGTGTTGCAAGCATTTGCTGCAAGTACGCTCGAAGCCGTCCTTGACGTTGTGTTGATAACATCCGTTTCTCCCTATCCGCTGTATTCATGCTACTTTGTACGCGTCGGTGACAAGCAGGAGACTCCTTTGTCCCCTCTCGTCACAAGACAAGCATACAAGGCGTACATGAATTGAGCCTGTGGGTTAACTGAAGCGAAGCTGAGATATGCTATACTATCTCCATCATAATCACACACTATTTCCATTTGGAAGGGAGCATATTTTCATGTCAAAGCAGACAGAGCAGTTCGATGCAATTATCATTGGGGCTGGTCACAACGGCCTGGTTGCAGCGGGCTACCTTGCTCGTGCTGGTAAAAAAGTGCTGGTCGTAGAGCAGCGAGACCGCGTGGGCGGCGCATGTACGCTAGAAGAGCCATTTCCAGGCTTTACGATGTCGCCGTGCGCCTATGTTGTCAGCCTGTTGCGGCCAGAAATCATTCACGATCTGGAACTTCACCGCTATGGCTTCGATGCCTATGTTAAAGACCCACAAATGTTTGTTCCCTATCCTGATGGCAACTACCTATTTTTCCGCGCCAGCACCGAAAAAACGATTGAGGGCATTCGCCGCCTCTCGCCACATGACGCGGAAGCCTATCCCAAATTCTTGCGCTTCTTTGAGCGCGCCTCAGAAATTCTCAACCCGATCTTATTGCAGGAACCGCCCTCTGTGGCCGATCTTGCGGGTCGCTTCCGTGGCGAGGATGAAGAGATTTACCGCTATCTCATGTTTGGCAACCTCTACGACATGCTATCCGATTATTTCGAATCTGACTATTTACGTGCAGCTTTCGCGGGTCAGGGTGTCATTGGCTCCTTCATCGGCCCCAAAACACCCGGTTCGGTGTACGTAATGTGGCATCATATGTTTGGCGAAGTCAACGGAGAGCAGGGCATGTGGGGCTATGTGCGCGGCGGCATGGGACGCATCAGCTTCGCGATGGCCGCCTCCGCCGAAGCACATGGGGCAGTCATTCGCCTGAACACACCCGTCAAAAGCGTACTTGTCCATAATGGACGCGCCGAGGGCGTGCGCCTGGAAAATGGTGAAGAGCTGCGCGCAAAAGCTGTGCTTTCCAATGCTGACCCCAAACGCACCTTCCTGCAGTTTTGTGCCGACGCCGAACTAGATAAGGGCTTTCTCAAACGCATCACGCAATTCAAAACGGAAAGTGGCGTCTTCAAGCTTAATGTTGCTCTGAAAGAGTTACCAAGCTTCAAATGTCTTCCTGGCACCGAGCCTGGCTTGCAGCATGCAGGTTCGTGTGAAATCTCGCCGACGCCCGATTGGGTGCAGGACGCCTATGAAGATGCGGCACGCGGCGAACTCTCACGCCACCCATACATCGAGGCATACATGCAGTCCTCGACCGACCCCACCGTTGCTCCGAAGGGCTTTCATACCATCTCTATGTTCTGCCAGTACGCCCCCTATCATCTCAAAGGGCGTACATGGTCGGATGAGGTGCGAAAAGACATGGCGCAACGCATCATAGCGACGATGAGCGAATTCGCGCCCAACTTCGCCGATGCGGTCATCGACTACCAAGCACTCAGCCCGGTGGACATCGAGCAGCGCTACGGCATGGCTAACGGCAACATTTTCCACGGCGAGATTACGCCGGACCAGCTCTTCTCGCTGCGACCCACACCGGAATGCGCCCGCTATCGCACCCCTGTCGAGGGCCTTTACCTCTGCGGCTCTGGCACACACCCCGGCGGCGGCGTGATGGGCGCACCAGGACATAATGCAGCACAAGCCCTTCTGAGTGATTGGGGAAAATAGTAGCAATAAGAGCGGTTATTGCTCTTGCATAGCATCAAGCATGGCTCGTACAAAGCTAACCGCAACGGAGAGCCAGTCAAATGTGCGCGTCCAACTCACCCACTCTTGCTGGGTGGGCCAGCTGGGTCGGTAGCGCGGAATCATCTCTTTGGGCATGACTACTGCCCATTTTGTACCTTCGCCTAACCCACCCGGCGTGATGCGTACCGTGATATTGAACACAGTCTCTTTCGGCAGGTGTGCTTTCCAATCTGGCATCGTTTTTAACAAGGGGTCGTGCCGCCAGATACTAAATAGGGCAGGGTCCTCCGGTGCGCCACTGGTTGAACGCTGCAAGGTCAGCACCTGACCCACTACGGCGGAACGTTGCCATTCAGGGAAACGCAATGCTACGGCATAGCGATATTCATCGAGTCCCATCGCCGTAATAAAGGCGCGATAGCCCTCGCGCTCTACACGACGTTCGGTATCACCTTGCCAGATTTTCACCATCGCATCCAGGCGTTTCTTCTTCTCTTCTTCGCTCAAATTCGCCATTGAGCCCGTATCAGGCGGGTAAGATTGTGTTTGCATTCAAAACTCCCAGGCCAGTAGCAAAATTCTTGTTCATCCACGTCACGAGGTCATCTGGCAGCGGCGCGACGAAGCGGCACACAGCATGATCGGGATAACGATGCAGTGTTAGGCTGTATGCATGCAGAAACTGCCTCTGTAACTGCTGCTCTGCCCTATCGCTCAAATCACTGTTCGCGCTATCCTCTCCATTCTCGCTAGTGATACCATACATCTTATCACCCACAATGCTATAGCCAAGCGCGGCGAGATGGGCGCGAATCTGATGCGTTCTGCCCGTAATCGGTGCGGCCTCTACTAAAAAGAATTGCTCGTTGCTCGCCAATATGCGCACACGTGTGGTTGCCGCAAGACCCTCTGGCCCCACGATACAACGTCGGCGGTCATCGAGGTCACGCTGCAACGGTCCATGCACGGTCAGGCCAGCATCACCTAGCATGCTGAGATCAATAGCTCCATTAACTACTTCCGTGACTACATGTGCGGTTTGCACTTCGACCGTGAAGGTTGTGCGTGGGCGCGCCCAGGCGGGGGCACCCTTGGCCACCACGGCCACATAGCGTTTTTCGATGCTGCGATCATAAAACTGCTTCACTAGATAGCGGCAGGCACGCTGCGAACGCGCAATCGCCACCACACCGGAGGTGTCTTTGTCCAGACGATGCAGCAGGCATGGGCGAGGCAATAGTCCCTCTTCCTTCCATAGCTGGTCACGGCGTTTTTGGCGCAGCATTTCCTGCACAGGCTCAGGGGCCAGAGCCCACACTGGATCATCCGCTTGCTGTGGCGGCTGCCAGTCATCGGGTCCTTGCTGTTGCAGGTAGAGCAATAAGGCATCCCAAAACGTATCACCATCCACATGCTTATAGGTAGGGTGCATTACAATGCCCGCAGCCTTATTCATAATCAACATGTGATGGTCTTGATAGAGGATCGAGAAGGCGTTGTCAAACATGGTCATTCTGATCGCACACCACCGCCATACAACCGAGCATTGTCTGTTATCATAGTGTTGTTCCTTCCACTCATTTCCTTAAAGTGTTCGCTTTGTTTCTACAATAGCGGACGAATTCTAACGTCGCCTTGAAATCTTTTGGATCAGCACGCTCGCGACTAGAGACAGCCGGATCAGGGCGTGTATTCCACGCTCGATCAATCAACCCCTGCCAGAAAGGGTCGAGGTTCGCCTTCGCCCACTCGGCCCCTGCTAGCTTGGAGCCAGGGAATCCTCTGTGCAGGTCGTGCAACATGCGGCAGTAGCTCAAAACGATGAATCCCTGATAAAACCGATTATTGTAATGCTCAGGATTGCTCACAATCTCTTGCCCCCAGCCATGAATGGTTGCTATGATTTCCTTGCGCAACGTCTCAACAGGGATCGGATCGACTAACAATGTTGGAGAAGGCCCGGCCAAGGTGACTCCATGCTCACGAACTACCCAGCGAACGATACTTGTATTGCAGTGATTAGATTGGATAAGCGAGCGACTGCCATGATCGAGATACCAGAGTTGCCCACCGCTATAAGTAGAGTATCGCAGGATTTCGCTGGGAAAGTAGGAACCCTCCAGATGCTGCGCCCACGGGTTGGCGAGGCAATAGATACGTTCATGTACGCCCTGCAAACCCTGAACCTCCTCAGCAGAAAGTTCCTCTTCTATTACCACGATGAAGTCAACATCGCTGTAAAGATCGAAATCACCCACCGCAAATGAGCCTTGCAGGTACACCCCAACGAATTTGCTGCCCAGAACTGACTGTATGCTCCCTACTAAATCCTGCAAAACATTATTGAGATCTGGATAGGGCGTTGGAAATGTTGTACTCCTGTTTTCCATGCGAAAGCCTCCTTTCAACGTAATTCGCCGTTCTCCCCACATGAAAGACTGATTTCATTCTACCAGAACCGTTCATCCCATGCCAGAGAGATCCATTGCCTGATGTGATGCGGTTGGCGAACGGGTACGAGGGCGTCATAATTGGTGCATCCACTAAGAAAATAGGTATCAATCGAGGAAGATTTGTCCTGTTCTAAGCACAAGTAAGGCAAAATATGTAGCCCGACTAACTTAGCGGATGCACCAATAATGGACATTGACGAAATAAACTGGGAAGAGGATGCGCAATGCCAGTCATCGCTAGCAGCAGGCGCGCCCAGTAGAGGCCAAATTATGCTCTTTAGGCATGGTTCAAATAAAGGCAATCTTGGTTGACAATGGTGCCCCATAAAAGCAGAAAACTGTCAAGTTCATTTGAACTATGCCTAAAGAGCATAATTTCTGTGATAAAAGAACCCTATATCTAACATAGGAGCAGCGTATGAAGAAAGACGAAAAGCCAGAAACGAGCCTCGCCCTCTTCCAAGAGAAAACCATCAGACGAGTATGGTATCAAGAAAAATGGTACTTTTCCATCATTGACGTGATCAGTGTTCTAACGGATAGCCCCAATCCCCGCCGCTACTGGAGCGACCTCAAACGAGACCTAGAAACCGAAGGCTACGGTGAAGTGTACGCCCACAGCGTACAGTTGAAAATGCAAGCACCGGACGGAAAACAGCGTGTCACAGACGCAGCTGACACCGAAACCTTACTCCGCATTGTGCAAAGCGTTCGCAGTACAAAGGCCGAACCTTTTAAGCGGTGGCTAGCTGTTGTCGGAGCACAACGCATTGAAGAAATCGCCAATCCAGAACTGGCAATGGAGCGCATGAGGAAAACCTTAGAGGCAAAGGGCTACCCGAAAGACTGGATTGAGATGCGTATGAAAAGTATCGCCATTCGCAATGAATTAGTGCAGGAGTGGGAGGAACGAGGTGCAAAAGAAGGGTTGGAGTACGCGATCCTGACAAACGAGATAGCAAACGCAACATTTGGCATGAGCATCCAGGAACACAAAAACATCAAAGGACTCAAGCGGGAAAATGTACGCGATCATATGACAGATCTCGAACTTATTTTAACCATGCTAGGTGAAGCGACCACAACTAGACTGCACCAAGATAGAGAATCACAAGGCTTTACGGAATTGCAGACAGATGCACGAGAAGGCGGCGAAGTTGCCGGAAGCACCCGGAAGGATATAGAGAACCGTACGAACAAAAGGAGAGAAACATGGTACACCAAAATAACCCATGGGAAAGTGTTCGACCTCTTTGGAGAGAAAGGACGCGGATGGAAGATACGGGCGAAAGCGAAGAAAAAAGAGACTTGTAGAACAACAGATCATCAAAGGTGTCTTAACAATAGCAGAGCAGTTGATAAATGATCTTTCTGCTCCTACAACAATGCTTTCCCGACAGGAGTTTTCTGACCACTGTTCTCGCATTTTTTGAGAGTTACATGATCTTAATCTGTGCTCTCCAGACGATGATGAAAACGCAGAGAAGTATTATCAACTGGGAAGGTTGGACGAACAAGCCGCAATACATCTTGAACGTATTATCCCTGGTGGTGGAGATCGGATTAGTTCAGCACGATATAATCTTGAGCTAGCTGTAGAAAAATCAAAACGTGGATTAGGACGCAAACTGGCTTTTTATCTAGACAAATTAGCCAAGTTCCTGCAAAGATGGAACCTCAACTCTTAGTAGGTTTTGTAATGGCGGTCTATCGAAAGATGGCCGGATATATCAATGGCCTCACATATTCTCTGTTCGTATTGGAGCGGAACTAGTTGCACTGGCACTATGAACGGCAAGAGGAAAAGCAAATCTTCTTTGAAGCAGACTGCCAACGTTTTATAATAGAGATACAGCAGAACCACTAGCTAATACAATAACCGTCATGTGTATAAGACGCATAGAGCAGCGAAATATAAAAAATGGACAGCCATTTTTATATTCGTAAGCGGGTTGCCCCACCACCTGAAAACCCGCTTTTTTGCCTTGACCTCGTACAAATGGGAGCTTGCGCCGAGACAACCCGACGGGATAATGCTAGTATGCCACTGCGAGTTGTGTAAGTGTGATGATTAGATGTCGTATTTTTAACAGACTCTGTGTCGTAAACAGTCAGTTTCCAAGCTGGGAAGCGAAGAAGAGCGAAACAAAAAGTACGACATCTAATCATCACATTTACACAACAAGGGAATAGCTTTCGGCTATAAGAAATTCCCATATGATATACTGTAGCACATTGATTGCGTTGTAGTTTGGAGGTTTCTATGCCTGATGGTTCTCCCCTCGACCCACGGTTGCGGCAGGTGCTTGAGTTTCCCCTCGTTGGCGGGCTGTTCGGGCGGCGCTCTCGTCGCTTCGGCTACGGTATGACGATTCCCACTGGGCCGCTGGCTTTCACGTCACCACATGAGCCGCTGGCATTATGCGAGCTTGAACGCGCCTTGCTGATCGCGGCGGGCACGGGCGTCACTGGCTGGAACTTCGGCATACCGTATACGATCAATCAACCCGACTCGTTCAGCAATTATAGCCTGCGTCTGACCGGGCGCACCACGCCTTCGGCGGCCACGATTGGGGCTAGCGAACTCTTCTTCACCGATGATAGCGGCACCTACATTACACGAACGCGTGACCTGACGCCGGAACGCTTGCGTATGTTCGAGAGCGACGATGATGTACAGCAGATCATTGCGGTATCGCAAGCGGCAACTATACAACTCAGCGATCAGCGGCTGGTGCTGCCCAGAGAGGCACCGCATTATGACGAGCATAATCTGTGGAATAGTAATCTGCCCGGAACCACCTTGTTCATGCCAATTGGCGATGTGGGACAACAACTGTTGGCCCTGCTAGCGATGTACGTCTCGAATGGCTACACCCTCTACGATGACTACAAAGGATGTCTGGGCGGCAATTTAGAGCCATTTATTCGCACCGGTGTCATCACGGATACACCACAGATGCGGTTCGCGCTTTCACACATCGAGCAAGCGGCCTATGCCACCGTTGCCATCGAGCTCGGCGTGATCGGGCAAAACATTGTGCTGATGATGCAGGCAATCGGGTTGGGCGGCTGGATGTATTCCGGCATCTTCCCCTATAGCGTGCTCGGCGCCTTCGCTGACGAGGGTGTGCGCGGACTAGGCTTCCGTTTTGTGCAGCGAGAGGATTGGACGCTGCCCAACCCCATCGGGCTTGATGGCTATTATGAGTCGCTTTGCCCACCATACGTCAAGGATATGTACGAGGCGGCACAGCGGCTCGCGCAACGAAAATTCGCTCCTAGTGGCACCTATGATCCAGACACAGGCGGTCCCTTTCGCGCCAGCAGCGAGCTAAAAGCCAGTGCGCAACCATACACACAGGCACAAATCGCGTGCATCGGTGAGATGGCACACTACATCTACAGCACCTATGGGCGTTTCCCCGCACGCTACCCAACCATTCTCTTGCGCATCTACACACAGGCACATCACCTTGAGAAAGCATTTTATGATCAGTTCTTCGCGCCAGGAGCGTACCTGCCCACGCACGAGGAGCATATGCAATTATGGCATGCGTAGCATCTCTGCATAAAAGCCACTTCCCATTCATGATAAAATAGTACCTAAACACGTTCATGGGAACATAGTGTCTGCGGATAAAGGGGTTTTGACATGTCTTATGTAGAATATCACGAGCAACCATTATTGCGAGACCCAGTGGTTGTCGTGGCACTCGGTGGCTGGAATGATGCCGCTGATTCAGCGACAACCGCTATAAAGTTTTTGATAGACCGTTGGAAGCCAACAAAATTCGCCGAGATTGATAGCGAAGATTTTTTCGTGTTCACCGAAACTAGACCAACCATCAAAATGGTTGAAGGCGTACAACGCTCCGTGGTCTGGCCGACAAATCAGTTTCTCGCTCATAGCAGCGAAGAGGAGCTGAATCACGACGTTATCTTGTTCCTCGGCACCGAGCCACAACTCAAATGGAAAACATTCTCTGATGCCTTCCTTGAGGTGTGCAAACGCTTTCATGCTTCCGAAGTCGTTTTCCTGGGTGCCTTGCTCGCGGATGTACCGCACTCCGCACGTGTCCCTATTTCGGGGACATCCACCAGCACCGATGTCACGGAACGTATGCGCGAAATGGAGATACGCAACTCGCGCTATGAGGGACCTACGGGCATGATCGGCGTCCTGCACGATGCCTGTCGGCGCGCTAACATTCCCTCAGCCAGTTTCTGGGCGGCGGCACCCCATTACCTGGCGGCAACACCCAATATTAAAGTCACTGCCGCGTTGCTGAACTATGTGAATACCTTTCTCTCCTTTGGACTCGATCTGAGTGATATTCAGTCAGATGCGGTCCGTTTTGAAGAGCAGATCACGACGTTAGTTGCACGTGACCCTGAAGCAAGTGCTTATGTCCGCAAATTGGAAGAGCAGGTTGCTGAGATTGATGACGAAGACGAGGAGAATGAGGATGAGGAGCCAAACCTGGATATCGTGCCCGGAACTGGCCCCTTACCGAGTGCGGACACGCTTATCCGTGGTGTGGAAGAGCTGTTGCGCAAGCAACGCGAGAACGGCCCTCCCATGCTAGAGGATGATGACGACGAAGCATAAGAGGAGAACGCCATGGTACGCATGCGCTTACGCGACCTCGGCATTATCATTGGCCAGCTGCCAACAGGCACCTACAACGCCATTACCGACGTGCCGGGCATCTTAGTAGGGCAGAGCACCATTATTTTTGATGAACCGCGTGTTGCCCGCACAGGTGTCACCATGATTGTCCCGCGTGATGGAGCGATCTGGCAAGACTCAGCGTTCGCGGGCTATTTTAGCTTTAATGGCTGCGGTGAAATGACCGGACTTCCCTGGCTAGAAGAGTCCGGTCTGCTGCAATCACCGATTGGCATTACCAATACTAACGCGGTCGGCATCGTGCGCGACACGCTCGTGGCGACCGAAGCGGAAGAGTGGGATAGCAACGGTGCCTTGCCCGTGGTCGCCGAGACATGGGATGGCTGGCTAAACGATATCAACGCCTTCCATGTAAAGCAGGAACATGTGCGGGCAGCCCTCGCCGCGGCCCGTGGTGGCACGGTCGCAGAGGGCAATGTTGGTGGCGGCACAGGTATGATTTGTCATGAATTCAAAGGCGGCATTGGTACAGCATCGCGCCGTGTGAGTTGCCTCAGTGGAGAATATACCGTGGGCGCACTCGTGCAGGCAAATTATGGAGATCGTCACGAGTTGCGCGTCGATGGCGTTCCCGTGGGTCGCGAACTGGGCTACGAACAGATACCCAGTCCAAAGCTAGAGACACCCACGGGTGGTTCGATTATCGTCGTGGTCGCGACTGATGCTCCGCTGCTGCCAGTGCAATGTAAACGGCTGGCACGACGCGCCACGACTGGGCTGGCACGTGTCGGGGGCATTGGACATAATGGCAGTGGCGACATCTTCCTAGCCTTCGCCACCGGCAATCACCTATCGACAACAGCTAGCAAACCATACGATATTCAAATGCTTCCTCATCCACAGATGGACCCACTCTTCGCGGCAGTCGCAGAATGTGTTGAGGAATCTATTCTCAACGCCCTCACCTCCGCTGAAACGCTGACAGGCTTCAAGGGGCGCACAGCACAGGAGTTGCCCCTCGAAGAACTGCAACGCGTGATGAAAAAATATGGGCGTCTCGCCTAAAAGAAATGAATAGCAGATGGGAGTCGAGCCATTCGCTTAAGCGAATGGCTCGACTCCCATCTGCTATTCATTTCTTTTAGGCGAGACGCCCATATTTTTTCATCACGCG
>JBBPYR010000115.1:0-3619 GCA_038199755.1 Ktedonobacterales bacterium
AAAGCAGCAGCGAAGCGCGCTGCAAGCCCATCCGTAGGGGCAGGCATTTATGACTCCTTACAGCATGCCTGAGTGCGATAGCACTAGCGCGACAGCGCGTTGGCATGCTGAATAAGGATGTGACGCCCTCGTACCCGTTCACGAATGATCAATCTGGCCCCTACAGCGGCTTCCATGATTACCTGGTTAAATTATTCATCACCATTATGACGCCCTCGTACCCGATCACATCACCTGCCTGCCCACGCAATCGCACAATGACAACCGGTTATCGTTGGCGGACATCTGAACGTTGGCGGGTACCAGGGCGAGATAAATCTCGCTACTCCTTATTCCGACCACCAACGACGCTAGCGCGTCTAGCTTCGCTCAGGTGGTCGGAAAGGTAGCCTACGGGCCTGTAGCGCGCTTCGCTGCTGCATGGCCATCCGCCAAAAACTCCCCTATTGCTTGAACGGGGCCGTCCTCCACGCCAAAAATAACGGTATAGTGATTCAGCGTCGGGTAATTTATGAGTTGGCTTCCCTCAATGCCTTCCTGCATCTGCTCTGCCGCCTCCATGCTCAACAACTGATCATTAGTGGAAAATAATCCCTGGCCTGCCCGCAAAATCAGCGTCGGCACATGCACATTTGCCCATTGCTGCTGCGGTTTTGCCTCGGCGTAACGCACACCCTCTTCTAGCACACCTTCGCGATAGCACTTGGAGACGACCGAGCCATCATCCTGCGTACGCACATCGTGGCGGAAGTAGATATCACAATACTCATTCCAATAGGGGCCTAGAAAGGGAGCCGCCTGCAAACGTTGCGTATATTCCTCAAAAGAAGGGACAGCCATACCCAGCCGATTGATAGAGGCCGTTAACCACAGCGGCTGCTCCTCCGGTGTTTGCCACGGCAACGGCGCACCCGCGTCAATCAACACCAGCTTACTGAGCATATCAGGATAATGGGCCGCGAAATACACGCCGATCAACGCACCCAGCGAATGACCGATCACAACGGGCCGCTCTAAGCCCCACTGCTCAATCAAACCCGCCAGATCAGCCGCGTGCAAAGGCACACTATAGCCATGCTCCGGCTTGCCACTATCGCCGCGCCCCCGCAGATCATAGGCAAAGACACGCCGATCCTGCGCCAGCCCATCGGCCAAAGCCTGAAAGCAAAACGCATTCGCCGTCAAGCCATGCACACAGACTACGGGCGTAGCTCCCTCACTCCGCTCACCCCACTGCACAAAATGAAACGGAATATCACCAACCGTGACAAACGCATCACGCACAGGACGTATAGCACTAATAGCCATCAATTTCTCCTAGCTGGGATACCCCTCGTGGGCATCCAAAACATATCTAACGCATCTCCAGTAGGGGCGGGGGCTGTGGCGGATGAGGGGCTGGGACCCTTGGGTCGCCCGTGCCACAGAGAGCACATCCTCTTGCCCATCTCAATCTATCATACCATCCCGCACCTCGCGCAACGCCTCCTGCACAACCTGCTCCGCTTGCGGCTCCACCTGGGCGAGCAGCGTTGCAAACTGCTGCTCACCGACATTCGTACGTAAATCTGTTATCCATTCTTCTATGACAGAAACATTGGGACTTTGCACCTTCTGAAATATGCTCTTAGCAAGAAGAAAAAAGGCCAAAGCAAACATATAATTACTCCGCTCAAAATAAATTGTACCGATATTACACAGTGTCACCCCTTCGCCTCCGCGATCCCCCACTTCTCGGCGGATGCCCAACGCCTGCTCATAATACTCCAGCGCTTTGCCCTTCTCTCCCAAAGCATCGTACACCGACCCGAGATTGTTGAGCGTCGTCCCTTCTCCTCCGCGATCCCCTGCTTCTCGCCTCACTTGCAAAGCCATCTCGTGATATTTTATGGCCTCTTGCTTTTGCCCTAAAACATCATAAACACTCGCTAGGTTGCTATAAATTATTGCCATTTGCAAAGGTTGGTATTGCCAGTTTTCTGATAGCAACAGTTGGCAAAGCTCTAGCAGTAAGGTGTTGGTTCCCCAACGGCGTAAGTCGTCAAACAGTTCTTCTTTACTCAGCAATGCATACGCTTCTTGCCATTGTGCGGCCTGACAATATTGCCAGACAGCCTCGATCAGAGGTTGCACATGCTTGACGCTCCGTCGTTTGCTCTGCTCGGGGCAGTGTTTTGCGGCCAGTTGTACATAATATTGGGCGGCTTTTGCGTGGGCGGCTTGGCGGGCTTTTGTGTTGGCCGCTTCATCATTCAGCACAAAGTGGTTGAGTGCATAGCTGGCAACGAGAGGATGCAGTTCAAATTGTTCTTTTACGGCTATATGAAATAAATTTTGCACAAGCAAGTTTCTCATCAGTGGCAGGAGTTCCGCCTTTGTCTTTCCCACTATTGGTAGCACGGCTTCTAGTGGCACTGGCTCACGATAGATAGCAAAGGCTAGCAGGAGTTGACGCGACACTTTGTCAAGCAGATAGGTGTAGATGTAATCAAGGAACTTGGGGCGACCGGCGATATCTTTTTCCCACAATTGCAGGTAGGCAGGGTCGTGCAAGAGCGTTGTCAGGCTCAGATTGTCGCGCTTGAGCATGACGACCAGCAGGGTGAGCGCAAAAGCGTGTCCACTACAACGTTCTACCGCCTGTCGTAGCTCGTCTTCACTTCCCGATATCTGCTGGCTACGCAGGAGCGCGACGCCTTCGGGGGTGGTCAGGCCACTGACGCGATAGATGTGCAGACAAGCTTCGAGGTCGGCATGTGTGCCCTCGGGCACCGGGCGGCTGGTCAGCAGGAGGCGACAGGTGCAGGGCTGGCTATTCAGCACATCGAGAAACTCGCCCACGCCAGCACTCGCTGGTAGGGCACGCCCCGTCTGCTCATCCAGCAAGTTCTCGAACTGGTCTAGTACGATCAGGCGTGGCTTGTCAGCGGTACTGAGTGCCTGAAACAATGCCATAGCCTGGCTTTGTAGCGAGTAGTGACTAAAGTCGAGCAGCGGCTTGTTGAGTAGCGCAAAGATGTTGCTAGCAAGATCAAGAAACGTGGTGGTGCCATCAACCGTTAACACCGCCGCCTCAGCCTCAAAGCGTCCCTTGCCCAACTTGCGCTGCTGCTCCGCATAGTCACGCACCAGACCTGCCAGCGTGGACTTGCCAATGCCACCAATGCCCACCAGCGCAACGCTAGACACGCCATCATCAATCAACCTTGCATACACTTCTTTGACCACACCTTCACGCTGCTGAATGACCCTCTCGTTGGTAGTAGGAAGTCCCCCATAGATGTGTGTATAGTCAATTGATTTAGCAGTAGTAGCAGTTTGTGATGTATCTACAACAGGAGATTGTGGCGGTGAAATATGAATGTTAATCGGAGGCAAAACGGGCGCAGGTGCGGGTGGCAAGGCAACAGGTTCAGGAGCATCAACCTTGTCCTCTGGAATGATGGGAACAAAGGCAAAAAAGGCGGCTAGCACCGCAGCTACTGCCGTGAGAATACCAGCCTGTTGCGTAGGATTTATGCCCCAGAGATCAGGTATCTTGCCGATGATATTGGCTATCCAAACCGCCAATAGCAGGATGGTGATGACAAAACCAATCCAGATTTTGGCGGTACGAGAA
>JBBPYR010000116.1:0-14285 GCA_038199755.1 Ktedonobacterales bacterium
CGCTATGAGGTGGTGCGAAAGCCCAAAAAGGTGCCCATTGAGGCCTAAAGGGTCTGCGGTTTTCATCATTACCTCTGCTTTTCCGAGCATTTTGGCTTCTTGCTTCAGTGGTCGGTTGCTTTTCTGTAGTCTAAACACCAACTAGTAGCAAAAACCTTAAAAAGAACTTTTGTTTTATCATTCAATTTCCCCTTTTTTAATGCTTGATATAATGTCATAGAAGTTTGACATCCATTTACTATTTGTATGTTGTCAACTTTTATGAAAGGGGGGTTACCTGAATACATTAAAGTGAAACTATCACATGTTACGGTTACTCCGTTATTATAAAACCAGAAATATTCTGCTTCTGTATCGTCACTACATGTCCTTAATATCTCATCATTTACCGATTTTCTATTAGCAGTTTTTTTGTTCCCCAAAAAAGTTCTGACATTTTCTTCAAAAAGTCGTTCCCCATATTCTTCTACTATCTTTGCAAGTCCAACTCCCTCAACTATGCATACTGTTGATTTAATTGCTTTTGCTTCATACTGCAAATAAGAAGGTACATTCCATATAGAATAAATAGGAAGGTTAACATCTATACGACGTCTTTCCTGTTGAATTTCATAAGAACGCTCTATTAATTCATCAACGCCCCATACTTTGAAGTTAAAACGAAAAAAATCTTTTCCGCCGTTATAAAGGCTTTCTGTGCTTTGGACTTCTTGAAGAAAATCTGGTGCTAGCTTGTTTATATCTCCCTTAGCTACATAGTGCATTAAAACTTCTACATTTTTAGCTGTAATATTGCTTAGTATCTCTCTTATTTCACCTATTTTTTGAACAAGAGATTCATTTGAAAGATTTTTATACTGCTCCTCAGGCCGTTCAAATATCCAAGAAAGAGCATCTCTCATTTGGACAACTACAGTTCCTTCGTATTTACTACTATTTTTAATCTGTACTAAATGAATCGTAACTAGCTCTTGAAGCTCTTCAATTCTTACGATATCAATTTGTTTATCGCCGCTACCATCTACTACGTCTACCTCATAATCAGAGCCATCATCTTCTGTATTAAATAGCAATGCATAAGCAATATGCATAAATGCCTCATCGTCATTAATACCTAAAATAGATGTGACATTTTTAATTCTGTCTTCTAGCATCTGTTTCCGCATTGCACTAGTAGCATGATTTGTCATTGTCTCGCTCCTTAAAAATCGCTCAAAATTTTGACTAAGTTCCAAAGTGGTTGTCTGTATTCTCCTGTTAATGCATCATGTAGATCATAAATACCTGCATTTGCAAATTCTTCTGCTAGCGTCAATATTTCATTACGTTTGAGTAGGATATCCACATCTCCACTTTCAGCAATGGCAATTGCTTTAAGGAGAGGTATATCTACTTGAGTGTCAAATTGTGCCCACCGGAAGATCGTAATTTTTTTGGTGGCTAAGGGTCTCTTTTTATTTTGTTGAACACCTAAACAAACAGCCCACATAAATACATCTTTCATTGTTCGGAAGGGGATACTCTGTACATTGTTGCCATCTGTCAGTTGTTTGTAAATTTCGTGAGCACTCTCGTCAACTACTACCGTATCTCGATTGCTGATTTCGTCTGTCACTATTGCACCAGCTTCTCCATGATCTTCGTACAACTCGTCTTTGTATCAAATATTAAGTAGTATTCAGCTCCAATATATGGTTTTAGATTTGCAAGAGCTTCTCCATGTAACTCTTCATCGGTTACGAGCAATACTAGTTGATCTGCTAAACCTGGTAAGTGCTCGGTTATATTGCTGCGAGGTTTAGATGATAGCCGACCAAAAGGCGTATCCATGACAAGAGGAGCTTCCTCTTCGCTAACTCTTGACATTGCGGTTATAAATGAGAGGCTTAGTACTTGACGTTCTCCTGCTGATAGCTCTGGTCGAGCTTGCTTGCCATATTGGTCAATTACCTCAAGGTTGAATTCCTCGTCTAAACGAACATCGCGAAAAGAGCTATCCTTCCATATAAGATGTTTAAAAATATCTTTTGTCTTAGCTTCTATCTTGACTCTCATATCATGTGCATATGTCTGATATATTTCCTTAATTGCATCTGCTGCTTGTTGAGCCAAATAAAGTTTTGTGCTCAAAAGCTTTTCTTTTTGTTCGTTTTTTCTGGCTTTAATAAGTTCTTTTTCTAGCAGGGCAACATTTCTATTTAAATTTTCGATACGCTCATTTATTGCCCCTAGTTCGTTACTAGCACTATTACTATCTGCAACAAAATCCTGTCGTTGCTTTTCCAAACGGCTTACTTCTTCTAGTGGAGAATCTTTGAGTTGCCGTCCAACATCATCAACTTCAGCCTCCAAATCTTTGATAATATCTACTAACTCGGCACGTCGCTTCATCCGTTGTATAATGGCTTCTCTTTGTCTAATACCACGATGATCAAAGCTACGGAGAGCTGCATTTATTTCCATTACATCATCCCCTAATGCATCTGGAAGGGTAGCTTGTATTAAGCCTAGTAAACGTGTATGTTCTGGACTGTCTTCTGTGAATGGTCGTCCGCAAATACATTTCATTTGAGCGAGGAGGTCTTGAATAAATTGCTGCCGAATATTGCTTGGAATCTCACCTCTTTCTCTCTTTTCATCTAGGATAGCTAAAGCTTTAGTAACTAGAGGGGTGGTGAGGGTGAAGTATGTTCCTGTTGCTACATCACGTATTTGATTTGTTATATCTTCTAGTTCTATACGGCGTTGCTTCAAGTCACGTTCAAGAAAATCACGTTTTTGTTGTAAAACTTTAGCATTTTGTATCTCTCGTAATCTCTGATCAATATCGTTGACCTTATGTAAAATTAAGTCCCTTTCAGCTTGTATCTCCACCTTTCTTAACTCATTAGTGTTTAAGTCCAAACGTGCTTTTTCATCCTTTAAAACAAGCAAACGTAGCTCGCTACTTGAGGTTTTCTTTAGCTCCTTACGATAATCGCTAGCAACTGCTTCCAGATGCTTTTGTCCGCGATCTAACGTTTCTAATTTAAATACCAAATATATTGCTTCTTTGACTTGTTTTGCTGATTCAGGTTTAGCAAAGTCATCAATTTTTTCCCCATCAAATAAAAAGTACATCCGAACGTTTGATGGTAGAATAGCATTTATCATTCCTATCGGGTTTTTAATACGTTCGTATTGACCATCACCATACATACGTCCCATAATAAATTCGTCTTCATCTTCATATTGGATACTTTCATCGATCATCTTAATTCCACGACGAGAGCGTTTTACGATAAAACGTTCACCGTCGTGTACAAAGGATATTTCCACATACATATCCACTATTTCACTTACGTTAGCTTGGCTGATAGCTTCTTTACTAATTAGCTCTCCTACATTGCTGATATATTCCCTTCCATAAAGGCACCAATTAATAGCAAGAAAGAGAGAAGTTTTTCCTGCTCCATTTACACCGTGAATTATTGTGACTTTGCTCTGCTTATCTTTAGCAAATTTTAAGCGTTGACGACCAAAGTACTGGCGAAAGTTCTCTAATATTATTTGGTCAAATTTCATTCAAACAAGCTCCTACCCTCTTCGTCAATCTTATCTACACGATCTACTTCTTTAGAGGCTAAGCGAGACACAATAGTATCGATTTGATCTTTGATATGAGGACTTTTCATCGATATGTATGCTTGCTCTAAAGATAAGACTTCTGAAATGAGTGATTGAATTGCAGGGTCATATGAAGTGAACAATTGATTCAAACGCTCTCTAAGCATTTTCTCCTCCTAGAAATCCATTAATCCGTATCGCTTCGCAATATCCCAAATTACATCTAGTGCTTGATGTTTGTTCTGTGCTAAATTAGCAAATTCCTTGAACCGTTGAAGTTCTTTGCGGATTATGCTACGCTCTGACTCAAAAGTAGGAGAAGCTCGTAAATTTGTACTACTAGCTGGCGGTACAGCTATCAGATCATGGATGTAGGAATACTCTTTGCCAGGAGCTTTACGCAGGATGCGTCCGCGCCTTTGAATAAATTCGCGTGGATTGCTACTACTGGCTAGGAAATATGCTGTGTGGGTGTTAGGCACGTCTACTCCTTCATCCAAGCACTTCATTGCTACTAAAGCTTGAAGCTTTTTATGAGCAAAATCTGTTAATAAGTGCTGCCGCTCTTTAGCACTTTCTTCCGCTGTAAAACGATGTACACGTAATCCTTTTCCTAATCCCAGAAGTCGAAGCACATCATCAATTTGTTCTGGAGAGCAATAGAACAATGTATGACTCATATCGCTTTGATTATCTATCAAATCTAACAAAGTCGATAGTTTATTTTCTGCATTATTCAGTAATTTAGCCCTGCGAATAAGTAGCATTTCTAGTGCTTGATGCTTCTGTATATCCTTCTGATGTGCTAATTTAGCAATCCGCAAAGATAATTCTTGGTACTGATCTAACTCCTCATCAGTAAGAGATACTAAATGTGGGTAATAGTAGTAAGGTGTTAAACTTACGCCAATGGCCTTCTCTAAAGGAAAAGAGAAGACAGTTTCTCCGAAATATTCACGGAGTGCGAGTGATCCGGAGTCGTCAAACCACCGATCAGGTGTTGCCGATAGCGCAAGCCGAAATGGTATGTGTTCTGGATAGTTCAAACGGCTTCGTTCTGCTCCGAGATGATGTGCTTCATCAGCTAAAAATAATGATGGGCCTTTTAGTCGTGAAATACTTTCTTGAAAATCGGTGTTAATGAAAGTTGCGTGGGTGGTAATAACGGAAATAAAGTTGCGATAGCCAGCATTGTATTCCATAATTTGATGATTTAAGTCATGTAACCAGCTTGTCTTGCTTTTGTATGCCAGAATTGGTCTGTAACCAAAAGCTTTTGCCTCATTATGCCATTGGTCAACTAAATGCTGATAAGGGACTGCGATAATTATGGCTAAACGCTCTTCGTGTTCATAGAGATAGGTTGAAGCGGCTAACGAGGTAATTGTTTTTCCTGTTCCCGTTGCCATTTCTAACAGTCCTCGGCATTGATGAGCAAACCAAGCTTCAATTGCCTCCTTCTGATAGTCACGTAATGACAAATTGGAAGGGATTGCAGGATGAGAGGGGCTGTACATAGATACAGTTTCATGAACATGACGACGCTTAACCCATTCTGGCTCTTTATAGGGGCGTGTATCTGCACGTAAGCGTAATATCTGTTCACGAGCTGCCTCTGGCAAGTCATATACTCTCACATTGGGTTCGTCGTTATTCCATAGACGTTCGAAACGCTCTGTTATTTGTTGTACTATTGAGGAAAATTTAGGTTCCCAAGATTGAAATATTGTAATCGATTCAAAATTTCGTGTGCCCTGGATACTGTCATTATAAGAGCCATTAAAGGCAACTTGATTTCCCTCTGCATCCGTGAATGCACCGAATTTGTCGTGAAAATCACCTTGATCTAGTTTCTCCTGGGGTACAGCAAGCTTAAAAGTAATGATTTCATCGGCAACCATCCACGCTAGGGCTGATAAAACGTCTTTTTCTATACCTTCGTTTAATGTAGCGATATTACGCTTCAACGCCATGCGTAATGTAAAATCTTCTCGTGCAGCATCGCCCATTTGTAGTGCTTGCCAGTCGCTCTCTGCTAGAATAGGACTGGTGATCCAGCGGGCTTTCCCGCCATTGTTTGCGAATGCGGTCATTCCTCCACTGTTAATACGCAGCCAGCCAGAGCTAAAAAAGCCTACTCCACGATCATAATGTGTTGAGAGGGAAAGCAAAGGGTTAAAAAATTCTGTAGTAAGATCATTCTTCGCAGTATCCATGACAGTGGGTATGCTCAAATCTTGTAGTGAACCCATATCCGCCTTTCTCTGCTTGTGAGTTAGCCCATCTAAATGATCTTGTTTTCTGTGGATCTGTGGTACTTCTCAGGAAGCGTGTTGATAGCGATTATTATACTATATACTTTGCAATTTTTAAAGTCAACAAAAGCGAAATGAGCTTGAAATTCTTAATTGTTACACAATAACTTGTCAATAGATAGGCCTAAGTGGTGGCTATGTTTCCTTTATCATTTCTCCAGTTATCTTTCTTCTACATGTACTGGTTGATTCTGCTTTGAACACGGCGACGGTGTTTGTGTGGTGTTGTCAACAGAATTGGTATAGAGAAATGGAGGCTAGAGCTGGATAAGTAACCAGCAAGAACCACCATGCTCTTCAAGACGCCGACTCATAGGATTGGTTACACATAGTGAAGGTATCCATCTTAGTTAAAGGGGAGACGCATATGTACCTGATTTTGTCCTTGCTGATAGCAGGCAAATTCTAGATGTTGTCCCGCTCCCATCATTGATGAGGAAAAGGTGTAGTCAAACATCATGGTTTGTCCTGGTTTGATGGTGTTGCTCATGAATAACGCCGCCTGCTGTTGCTGTTTCTGCGTCATATGGTCCATTGCTTGCTCGCGATCTTGCGACATCATCGCGAACGTATAAGGTTGATGCCCCTTGTTGGTCACCACGTAGTGATACGCTGTTCCAGAAGCAACCGTCATCATGGATGACTCAATCCTATCGTCAAACAGACTCACGGAGACTGTCTGCACACCTGTAGGAGATGCCTGTCCAGGTTGAGCATTGTTTGCGGGTGTCTGACTAGAGGGTGTGGTAACACTTCCGCAAGCTGTCAACAAGGCCAGGATGCCAACGAGGAAGATTCCTAACGTTAATCGATATTTCATTATATTTCTGCTTTCCGCTACTTGAATTAGTCGACAGTCCGAACCTCTCTAGAGTATCGCGCACTCACATCACGGCTTCATCACAGTCCCTCAAAGCCCTGTCACGACGACATCTCAGTGTGTATCGCAAGGGATACTTTTACTAGGTGTAACCAATCATGGGTCTTCCGCGCTTTTGATGACAAGGGAATGAGGAAGCAGAAAGAGGTTTTTTCGCTGCTGCTTTTGAGTCGAGCATGGTGCTGTATACTTTGAATGTTGGATTTCAAATGAGATTTTTTCTAAAAGGGAGGACTGTATGCAGTATGGGATTGAACTGCCGAACCAGGGGGCCTATGGCGATGTTCATACGTTGGTTGAGCTTGCTTCTCTGGCGGAGCAAACAGGATGGGATGGTGTTTTCATTTGGGACTGTCTTCTTTATGGAACGAATGAAGCATCAGTTTGTGATCCGTGGATTGCTCTCGCTAGTATTGCTGAGCATACTCAACATCTTCGTTTCGGTACCCTGATGACTCCCTTGTCGCGCCGCCGTCCTTGGCATGTTGCTCGTCAGACGGTGACGTTGGATCATCTCTCTCATGGTCGCCTCATTATGGGTGTAGGCATTGGTGATTTGAATGATAGAGGATTTACTGAAGTCGGTGAGGTGACTGATGCCAAGGTGCGGGCTGAGATGCTTGATGAGGGGCTAGAGGTTCTGCTGGGGCTGTGGAGTGGACGAGCGTTCAGGTATGATGGCAAGCATTATCAACTGCGGGAGATGACGTTTTTGCCGCCTCCGGTGCAGTCACCCAGGATTCCTATTTGGGTTGGAGGGTACTGGCCTAACAAAAGGCCGATGCGCCGGGCAGCTCGCTTTGATGGAATTTGTCCCGGCAAGGTGAATAACGATGGCACTCCCGGCGAACTCACTCCTGCTGACGTGCAGGATCTCAAAAAGTATATTGGTAGCCAGCGCACGTCTGATGCTCCGTTCGACATCGTGATAGGGGGTCAAACAGCTTGCGATGATCCCAAGCAAGCAGAGACGCTCGTCACTTCATTTGCCAGAGCTGGGGCAACATGGTGGCTGGAAAGTGCTGGGGCGTGGCCTGATATGTTGAGCCTCGCTAGCATGCGTACCCGTATCAGGCAAGGGCCACCGCGTATTGATAGCAACCATGTTTTCAGGGATGAGAATGACGAGGCGGGATAATCTTGCCTCACCACATGGGTAGGTAATGCTGGCAGTACGCTCTGTAGAGGCTCTGCTAGCTGAGGGCTCGCAGCGTATTTAGTAGTGTGGATGGCTCTAGGCGATGGGTAAAGTCTGCGTCGACAGAGGCGAGGCGAATGGTGCCGCCGCTATCAATGACGAAGGTTCCTGGCATGGGCAGTTCCCACGTATCATCGCCGTTATATTTGGTGAGATCAAAGTGGTACTGCTCATAAAGGGCCAGCAGTTGATCGGAAAGCCAACTGGTACGGGGGCGTCATAAATGCCTGCCCCTACAAATGGGCCTGCAGCGCGCTTCGCTGCTGCTTTTGGGTCAATTGTTTATGCATGTACTTATTCAGATTCGCCGACTGATACGAGTATATACTGGAATGGTGACGCGGGAGCCAGAACGCTCTCAATGAGACCTCACTAGAAAAGTGGTCAATCTGAACGTATGTCAACTGAGGAGGAAGGTATGTTCTCAAAAGAGTCAAAAGATGCTATGTCAAAAGAACAACTCATACAGGAGTTCGCAGAGGCGTATGAGCAATTCATCGAAACGGCATTGCTCGCAGCGAGACGCGGCGTGACTGGCCAAGGAGATTCGTGGGGGCCGCGTGAGTTTGTGGCCCATATGGCAGGCTGGGAAGTGATGGCAACTGTACATATTCCCCACGTTGCTGCTGGCATGCCCCCGATCTTTGGGTCTGTCGACGAAACACTGCAAGATGCCATGAATGATACACTCAACACTGCGATGGTGACGCTGATTGGAGATCAACCGCTTGAGCCGCTGTGTGGCATCTTGCGCCAGGCTTACCAGCACACTGTCGAGATACTCACGAAGTTGGACGATAGGTTCTTTCAGCCAGGTGAATATATCTATGAACGCACGAATGATGTCATTGAGCATTGTCAAGAGCACATGCAAGACCTCGTGCGCAGTTAAGAACCGCAAGAGCGAATTGGAGAGCCAGGAGGGACATCCTTACTGGGTGTGTTGATTATGTTACCTCTTCTAGCATATGATACATGGGTGGGTGTTTTGATACAAGATAGTGCTAAAGGAAGCAGGAAATATAGATGGCGACAAATATAGATGAAGGGCAGCTGGGCGCGAAGACAGAGGATGCGGGGGCGTTACTGCCACCGGGGCCGCGCCGCTTACCTTATATTGGTAATCTTTTCTCTTTGCGGCAGGATCCGCTGGGCTTTTTGCAGGGGGTGCAGCGCACGTATGGCGATATGGCGACGATTTACCTTGGGAAGAATCCGGCGGTGGTGTTGTTTCGACCGGAATATGTGCGCTATGTGCTAGTGGAGCATCCACGCGATTTCTCGAATAGCGGCCTGGGACCGGAGAATGGCGGCGGCAATGCTGCGAATGAGGGCTTGTTGACGATTGATGGTGAGAAGCATCGTCAGCAGCGGCGCGCTGTGCAGCCAGCTTTTCATAAGAAGCGGGTCGAGGGCTATGGCGCGATTATTGAGCAGTATACGCAGGAGTTGCTCAAGACGTGGCACGTGGGGGATACGGTGGATATGTCGCGGAGCTTGCAGGAGTTGACGCTGCGTATTGTGAGTAAGTGTCTCTTTAGCATTGATTTGTCGGCTCAGCTTGGCCCTTTGAGCGATGCGTTCGATGGCGTGATTGGTAGTTCGACGAGTATGGCCGAGGATTTTTTGAATATTCGCATTGATAATCCGGTCACAGGCTATGGCAAGCGCATGGCGGCCACGCGCCAACTTGACATGCTGATCTATACGCTGATCGCGCAACGCCGTGATGATGAGCGGGATTATCATGATGTGCTTTCGATGCTGATGGCGACTGAGGATGGTGAAGAGCCAGGGCGGAAGCTGAACGATAAGCAGATCCACGATCATATCCTGACGTTTTTGGCGGCAGGTCACGAGACGACGGCGATTACGCTGGTGTGGACGTTTTACTTGCTGGCACTGTATCCGCAGGTGCGTGTCAAGTTGCAGGATGAGGTGCGCACGCAGTTGGCTGGTCGCAAGCCGACGCTTGAGGAGTTGCCGAAATTGCCTTATATGGATTGGGTGTTAAGCGAGTCGATGCGCCTCTATCCGCCTGCATGGATGCAGATGCGGGTGGTGGCGAAGGAGGTGGAGATTGATGGGGTGCGCTTGCCGGTGGGAACGCTGGTGATGATGAGTCAGTGGGTGGTGCATCGCCTGCCTGCTCTGTGGGAGGATGCAGATGTGTTCAAGCCTGAACGCTGGGATGCGGCGAACGCGGCGCAGATTCCGCCGGGGGCATATTTCCCCTTTGGTGGTGGGCCGCGCACGTGTATTGGCATGCCGCTGGCGCAACTGGAGGCGAAGATGATCCTGGCGAGTATTGTGCAAGAGTATACGCCGCAGCCTGTGGCAGGCTATACGCCGGGGTTTCAGCCAGCGATTACGTTGCGCCCGAAACGGCATTTAGAGGTGACATTGATGCCCGCGTCTCTGGATGCGGGGGAGGCTTTTACGCGCCTGAACGAGCGGGCGATGCAACTTGGGGCGGAGCGCGATGGCTGCCGGGGCGCGCTGCTGGGCTTGTTGGGTTTGGGGTAGGAGAGAGATGCTTGCTATGTCATGGACGCCGCTTGCGGAGCGTTTCAGCGCGCTACCACTGATTCTTTCGGGGCCTATATTGCGGCGCGTAGAGCCGGGGTCTGTGACGGTATGGCTTGCCTTGAAGGAGCCGCGCCGGGTCACGCTGCGCGTGTATGCGGATGAGGCAGGTGTGCTGGTGCCGCAATTGGAGGGGACGCAGCATACTATGCGTCTGGGCGACTGCTTGCATATGGTGGCGGTGACTGCGCGTGTCGGTACCGCTAGTGATAGTGTGTTGCAATGGGGCGGGTTGTACTATTATGATCTGTTCTTTCAAGCTGATGATGCTTCAGTTGCGCCTGACATGCCAGTACACGAGGGTGCCGCTCACCTCGACACGGCAGGGATTTTGAATGTCGATCCTGCTCAGGCGAGTGCGTGCCAGCGGCTGGTCTATCCTGGCTATGCGCTGCCGAGCTTTGTGTTGCCGCCCGCAGATGTACGCTTGCTGCGCGTGGTGCATGGCTCATGCCGTAAGCCGCATGGCGTTGGCAAGGATATGCTCTTGGCCCTTGATACTTTGCTCGCAGCAGCTTTACAAGAGGGAGGCATGCGTCCGCAGCAACTCTTTCTCACGGGGGATCAGATTTATGCTGATGATGTGGCGGCTCCGCTGCTGTTTGCACTGATTGATGCTGGCAAATGCTTGTTTGCTGGCAACGAAGACGAGGTGTTACCTGGGACAGAGTCGCCTGTTTGCGCGTTGGGGCCAGGGGCACGTGCCGATATGGTGCGCAGGGCTATGTTCACTACGACCCATGCGCAGAACCACTTGCTAGCTTTGCGGGAATATGCCGCTATGTATCTGTTTGTCTGGTCTGATGTCCTCTGGCCCGCTGATCTGCCAAGCATGCAGGAGCTAGGGAATGCCTATCCACAGGGTCATCCTGATGAGGACGATAAGGAGCGGAAGAGGTGGGAAGAGGAGTATCATGAGCAAACGCGCTTACTGCAGGCGTTTCGTGCTACGTTACCACAGGTACGCCGTGCTTTAGCCAATGTTGCTACCTATATGATCTTCGACGATCATGATATTACCGATGACTGGTTCCTTGATGGTGCTTGGTGCCAGCGTGTGCTGGCTAACCCCATGGGTCGACGCATCGTGCGCAATGGCTGGCTGGCTTATGCGCTGTTTCAGGGTTGGGGGAATACGCCGCAGCAGTTTGCAGAGACGGATGGCATGGCCTTACTGCGTGCTGTCGACGCCTGCCGTGGCGAGGTGTCAGATGGCGAGGGGGAGTTGATCGAGGAATTGCTTGGCTTGCCGACGGCTTTTAGTGGTAGTGGAGAGTTGTCACGTTCCCCGCGCGCATTGCGCTGGTACCATTCGTTTGAAGGCATGCATTACCGATTTCTTTTGCTGGATACGCGCACGCAGCGTCACTATCATGCGCCGCATGACTTTCCTAGCTTGTTATCTGCCGCCGCTATGCAGAGGCAGATAAGCGACGTGGCACGCGAGGATGTGGATGTCACGCTCATTATTTCGGCGACTCCGGTGTTGGGCGTGGACTTTATCGAGTCTATTCAGGTGTGGAGTCACTGGTTTGTGAAGGAGAATTATGCCTACGACTGCGAGGCATGGGCGTTGGAATGGAATAGTTTTCAGCGTTTGCTGAAGACGGTGAGTGCGATGAAGCGCGTGGTTTTGCTTTCTGGAGATGTGCATTACGCGTTTGGATCTAGTATGGAGTATTGGGATGAGCACACTGCCACCACTGCTAAGTTGGTGAATTATACGTCCAGTTCTTTCCATAATGAGGGCACGGGGGCGCATATTGCGATGCTGGCGATAGGCTATCCGCGCTTGCTGCACTTGTTACGCCGACAGGAGACGCCGACGCTAGACTTTTTTGCCTGGGATATTACGCCGGGCGATAAGGCTATTCACAGGCAGGTGCTGCCGCACGTGTGGCGGCGCATCTATTTGTTCTGGTGGGCTATTCCACGCTTGCTGGCTACCCGTCGCTCACCGTATGAGATTGTGATGCCTGCACACGGTTGGCTGAAGGGAGCTTTTCATAGTTTTCCGCCTGATCGCGTCTATCGCTTGCGCTATTTGCGCAATACGCTCGTTCGCGTCAACCAGCGCAAGAGAGATCGCTTGCGGGCGAGAACGTCTCCATGGATGGTGAGATTGCTGCGCATTCCGCTGGGGTTTTTGACTTTGCTTGAGACGAGTGTGCGTAGGCTCACCCGCTCGGTGCTGTGGCGTGTAAGAAAGCATGAGCAGACGCCCACAAGCATGCTGGAACGTGAGGCGGAGCGCGGAACGAATAAGCTGGCACGTGAGCTTACGAAGCCGAGGCGAAAGCTGGTGGATGCCTTGCTGCGTTCCTTTGGGGGGCCGATGGAGGGGAAGGCGGGTGAGCTGATTGTGGGCTATAACAATCTGGGCGAGATTTATTTTGAGTGGACGGAGACGAGCAAGACGGTGGGGCAACGTCTGTGGTATGTGAATGATGATGACGATGATGCACACGGCTTGCAGTACACTGACTATTGCGAGACGCTTGCATTGCCAGGGATGGATGCGGCACCGCCGTTGCCATGAGTCGATAGCACTACATAGGAGGAAATACGTGAATCCTTTTTCTGGAAAAGCCGTTCTTGTCACTGGTGCTGGTGTAGGGATTGGCTATGCGCTGTGTCAGACATTTGCCAAGGCGGGTGCGATTGTGGCGTTGAATGATGTCAATCCTGTCCTCTGCCATACCGCTGCACAGGGCATCAATGATGCTTTAGGAGTGGAGCGGGTCCACGCGTATGAGGGTGATATTGCCGATGTAGGAGCGATTCGCACAGTGTGTCAACGTTTTGCGGACACGGCTGGACGGCTGGATATTGTGATTGCCAACGCTGGTATCACCAGTTATGGCGAGTTCCTGACGTATACACCGGAAGCATTCGATCGGCTCATGGACGTTAATCTGCGGGGAAGTTTCTTTACCGCGCAAAGTGCTGCCACGATTATGATTCAGGCTCATATTCCTGGGCGTATCATTCTGATGTCATCTGTGACCGGCATGCAGGCACATATGAACCTGGGATGTTATGGCATTACCAAAGCAGGTATTCGCATGATGGCAAAAACCATCGCACTGGAAGTGGGCAAATATGGTATTACCGTCAACGCCATTAGCCCAGGAGCGACCCTCACTGAACGGACACTGCACGATGATCCCAATTATGAAAGCAATTGGGCCAGCGTGACGCCAGATGGACGCGTCGGCTACGTAGAGGATATCGTCGCAGCGGCCCTCTATCTCGCCTCGCCAGAAGCACGCCACGTGACAGGACAAACTCTTGTAGTAGACGGTGGGTGGACCTTGCAGAGCCCACTGCCACCAGAGCAGCCAACTCTGTCCTAAGTGCCTTCAGCACCGAGAGCAGGCAGACGCTAGCACTTCGCCTGCGATCTTGCGCTGGAGGATGGTATGCTAGAGGGACGAGGGCGCGCTAATGCAGGTGAACGAAATGAACTGGTAATAAACGGTGCTGTAGGGACCAGCTTGAGCGCGTCCAAGAGACATCAACCTAAGAATGGCTGAGGTGGTGAGGACGGGTGGAAGGGACCCTCGGGTCGCCCGTGGGGTGGGGCAAACGCCCAAAAAAGGGGGGGTATTGCCGGCACGGGCGACCCAAGGGTCCCACCCCCTCCACGTCCCCCCCCCCCCCCCCACCAGAATCCTACCCACAACCAGGGCCCAAAGGA
>JBBPYR010000117.1:0-16574 GCA_038199755.1 Ktedonobacterales bacterium
ACAGCAGACCCTGCATACTGGGTAGATTGGATGAAAGCAGTCGAGAAGGCTGTTTGGCCCGATACGCCAGAAAAGCAGAAAATGCTCCAGGAATTGATTGCGGATCAAACGAACCTTGTCGGAGTGGATCAATATGGGAATGAGTGGTACGCTCGCATGCTCCCTGATGGACAGCAGATATTTGCTGATGTGCGACAGGGCGTGATCCAATACGCAGCACTCAGGCAGAGTCCTAAAACGTTCCAGCCAGGTTTAGGACTCTCTACTCCAGGGAATCCTTAGCAACATGTAAAGGGAGGTGAAAGCTCCTGGAATGAACCTAACGTATCCCGAAAGGAATGATACGATGCCATTCGCAAAAGTAGTAGGTATATATCAAGGGCACACTAACAGCGTGAGAGCTATCTGTTGGTCGCCGGATGGACGGCTGATTGCCTCGGCTGGTGAAAAGGGCATTATTCACATCTGGAATGTTCTCCATGCTACTTCTGCCTTTCAATATGAGGCTGATGCTGCCGCCGTAACGGATTTAGCATGGTCGCCTGATGGTACGAAGATCGCTTCTGCTGGTAGCGATGGGTGTGTTCACATCTGGAAGGTAGGGGAATAATAGATAGGTATCTCGATATAGGCCCATCCCTTCGGGTTAGTTTTTTGCTGTTCTCTTCCCTATATAGCTCCCCATTCTTCCTAAGATGCCTCCAATAGCTCCGAGGATTATTCCCATAATCACTCCTAGTACCACTAAATGGAGCAGGGACCCAGCCAAGGTTTGATATGCGAAGTAAACAGCCATATTGGGCGTTCCACTTGTTGCACCTCTTATGGACCATTCGGCGATATTGAGCGGGTCATGTAGGAGAAATTGCATACCAACGGCGACGAATAGCAATCCTGTCAAACAGGCGACAGCTCCACTGCTTAGCCCACTCCAAAATCCTACTTCCATACCTATGCGTATGGTGCTTGTTTGATAGGCGCATTGTATGCTAGCTATTACGATGATGAGCGCGATAGCTGCCCAAAAGAGGTCATCAAGAATATCACGTGCCGGTAATCCTGGTATAAGGATATTGTTCATGCTAATTTCGGCTGTCCATAATAGTCCTGCAAAAAGCCCCAGCAGAATACTCTTCTGCTGGTAGCTATTGATGTGAGAAGCTCTTGGCCTGTACAGAAAAAAGACAATATTAATCATGAGCAGGAGGGCAAGTGCTCCTAATGCTTCAATTCCTTGTACTCCTAGAGGCCAGCCTGTTCCTTTGTACAGAAAGAAAATACTCAGTACAAACAGCAGGCTTATGAGAAGACTTAATCTTAGGATCTTACTACCCATCATTGTATAACCAATCCCTCCTTCATTGAAAGTAGCTAATTTGTGATGTCGCGTCGTTGGTTGACCCACCAGCCGAGGCCGATGAAGAGGATGAGATAGGCGAGGAGCACAAGGGTGGCGTGCAAGTCGCTGAGTTGTGCGGGTTGATCGCCGAAGAGGGCATGAGCTTGGTTTTGCATGAGTGTGCTGACGTTGTTGCCGATAAAGTAGTCGGGGATGGCGCGGAGAAAATCACCCACTTGCCCTTTATAGAGCAGACCAACGAGGCTGAGCACTTGCGATAGGATGAACTCGGCAACCCAGATTGCTAGGCCACCTGCCACACCTGCCACGGTTGTTTGTCCGAGCGTGGAGAGGAAGAGGGCCGCCATCGCGTACATGAAGAGGCCAAGGATGCCGGTCAGGATGTATAAAAGGGCGTGCATGAGCCATGCCGCGGTCAGAAAGCTGAAATTTACCGCGATGCCGGATAGCAGGTTGAGCAATGCCCCTTCGCCGACGCCGATGATGAGCATGGCGAGCACACCAAGGATGATGCTGACAAGGCTGGCTCCGATTTTAGAGATGTAAAACTGCGTGCGTGTGGGGCCACGCGTGAACATCAGGCGCACCGTGCCAACGCCAAATTCGCCGCCAACGATGGTGCCGACGAGGATCAGGATCAGAATGGTGCCGATGAAGTTGATCGGCTGCATGGCGGAGCCGAGCGAGTCAGGCAAACGCAATGGTTTGGAGACGCCGCTGATCTGTTCCTGCTTGGCCTGCGCTGCCTGGGCCAGGTCTGTTTGCGTCGGCGTATGATTAAGGCATGGCTGAACTTGTGGATTTTGCACCTGTGAGCAGGACGGTGGCAGGAAGCTGCTCTCTGGCATGTTTGCCACGACGACGGTGCCGAGCGAGATGACACCAAAGATGAGTACGACGCTGAGAATGCTAATGATGCCCAATACCTTCGACATGCTACGGCGGCGCAGTTTGTAGAGTTCGACTCCGATCAGGCGCACGATGACGCTGACAAAGTCCTCGTGCCCCATGAATACGGTTTCGGTACGTACTGGTTTGGCTGGCTTCTGGCCTGCGGTAAAAAGATGTGCAGGTGTTTTCATTACTCGGCTCGCTTTCCACTGCCTGCCCCTGGCATCTCTTGGAGCGGATAGCCGCTTTGCATCGGTACTTGGCGCGGGGCGTCTGCTAGTGCTTCCATGCCAATGTAGCCTTCGGGCATGGTAGATGTTGTCAATTCCATGAATACCTCTTCCAGGCTACCCTCGCGTGGATGCAGTTCCGCCGCGAAAAGACTTTGCCGAGCTAGTAGTGCGTTTACCTCGGCGGAGCGACTGGTTGGCGCATCGATGAGGAGCACAGGCAATCCCTGTTTGTTGGGTGCAATCCGCATGTCGCCGAGCCATTGTGTACCCTGGCTGCGCATTTGTTGCAGCAAATGCAAGGCATACTGGGTTTCATCTTCGCGGTTCAGGCGCACTTCAACCTGTTCACTGCTGCGCAGTAAATCGCTCACCATACCCTGCTTTACGAGATTGCCTTTACGCATGATGGCAACGCGATTGCAGACCTGCTGTACTTCTGAGAGGAAGTGGCTGGAGAGAAAAATGGTTTTGCCGAGCGAGGAGAGCCGTTGAATGAGGCGGCGTATCTCAATGACTCCCGTTGGGTCCAGGCCGTTGGTTGGCTCGTCGAGCAAGACCAGTTCGGGATCAGACAGCAAGGCAGCTGCGATGCCCAGACGTTGTTTCATGCCAAGCGAGTACTTGCGAAAGGCGAGCTTCTGATAGGCGCGCAGTTCGACGATATCGAGCACCTCTTCCAGGCGGCGATCATTGATGGGGCCGGACATCATGCCAGAGGCGGCGGCGACCACGCGCAGATTATCTAACCCTGAAAGATAGGGATAAAACATGGGCGTTTCCACTATTGCCCCTACACGTTGTAAAATAGCAGAAAGTTGATCGGCGTTATCCATGCCAAACAAAATGGCGCGTCCCGCAGTGGGACGGATGAGGCCGAGCAGCATGCGAATGGTTGTCGTTTTTCCAGAGCCGTTGGGACCCAGAAAGCCGAAGACATCACCGCGCATTACTTGAAGATGCAGGTCATTTACGGCCACCAGGTTTCCGAAGACTTTGGTAAGCCTGCTGGTATCGATGACGGCCACATCGTCATCATGAGGAGAGATATCCGTCATGAACGTCTCCTTCTATGTGTAACTAGGTTGATTTCTTGTCATGTGTTGTCGTTCTGTCGGTGCTATGTTTTCTGTTGTTGAGTGTCTCTTTCTACCTTGCTTATACGTGCCAAAAGAGATGTGGTTACTTCCGTCCGTTTAGTATGCCTGTTTTTCGTGAAGATAACAAGTCCTTTCTCACCACTCAAAGGAGTTTTGCATGCGTGACCCCAACAATGGCTCTGAGGATATGTACGGATATGACGAACCTGCCTTGCCCTATATTCCCTATGGGGAGGCGCAGGATACACAGCCATACAACGCATCTGCGTTGCGCTTTACTGAATCACCGGAGGTGCCACAGGGTGCTAGGCTATTTGCCCCGGGCGAACCGTATGCTCAGGCCGAAACGCAGCCATATGTGCCAGGTGTGGGTTGGCCTACTCCCAACACTGAGGCCATGCGTGCTCTACCCGAGGCACTCACGCCTCCGCAGCGGCGCAGTCGTCGTACGTTGTGGATAACGCTTGCCAGTATTTTTGTGTTGCTGATGATCGTCGGGGGGTCTAGCTTTGCGCTGGTGTCTTATCTCAATCGCTCGACGCCTGTGAAGACGCTTGATACCTTTTGCTCGTCCTTGCAAAAGGGTGATTATGGTTCTGCATACAAGCAGTTTACCAAGCAGTTGCAGGGTCAGTTCAGCGAAGGCGATTTTGCTGGCCTGATTCAGCAAAACAAGGTGGTTTCCTGCACCCACGGCAAGGCAGACGATGCTGGCGTTCGCGTGACCACGAGCCTCAAACTGCTGCACGCTGATCAGGGGGTCAATAATGATCTTGTGATGTTGACGAAGGGGACGGATAGTATCTGGCTGATCAATGATTTGCAAAAAGCGAGTTGACAGTTTCTGTTTTCCAGATGTTGCGTTTTATGCACCCACATTGTCTCTTCTATTCGTTATACTGTAAAGATGGTATTATCTTTATAGCTATCATGGTCATATGACGATGCGAGGAAAAGAGAGTATAGATATGCAAGCAACATTGCTAGGGGGACCACAGGGGCGCGTGGAACTCGGTGCCGCCGATATTAAAATTGGGCGCGCTCCTGATAATCAAATTATTCTTACGGGCGACACAAAGGTGTCTGGGCATCATGCCCTGATTCGCCCCATGAATGGGGGCTACTGTGTAATTGATACGGGCAGCACGAACGGAACATTCGTGAATGAACACCGTTTAGACCGGAATGTCCCGTGCCAGCTCTATCATAACGACGTTGTGCGTGTGGGCGACACCAACTTTACCTATGATACGCCCAATGCGGCAATTCCTCCCACCGTTTTTGCCGAGCAAGGTGGCATTCCCCCTACCGTGGCGGCCCAAATGCCTATGTTTAAGACCGTGGCGGCTGAGAATCCTTTTGCGAACAAAGGGTACCAGGATGTGCCTGGATTGCCAGATTTTGCGAACAATCGTGCGCAAGCGCGACCCGCACAACCTGTACAACCCGCGCAACCTGTATACCAAGCACCGATATACCAAGCACAAGCACCGTATCAGCAGCCTAAGAAAAAGAAGGGTCGCGGTGGCTTGTGGATTACGCTGCTAGTGCTCTTACTGCTGATCGTTGCGGCAATTCTGATTGTGCCCGGTCTACTACATCATTCAACGCCGGAGCAGACGATGACTACCTTCTGTACCGATCTGAAAAATGCTAATTATCATGATGCCTATCAGCAGTTGTCCAGCAATGCGCAAGGTCGTGTCTCTGAACAACGCTTTACGCAAGAGGTCAGCTCTGGTTTTGGTCAGGCGGGTGGTCTCAGGGAATGTGCCTTTAATCCCAATCCGGTCAACCAGATTAATAACAATAATGCTGATACCACAATGCTCTGGACGGTTGCCGCCCTGCCACAGCCAATACCCGCACCGACGCGATTGATTTTGGAGAACAATGTGTGGAAGATTGATGGTATCAAGCCCAATGTGCAAGGCGCACCAAGCGTGTAAGTTTTTCTGACGAAGAGCGGCATAACACGAACACGCAGCACTGCTAAAAGTACTGCGTGTTCGTGTTATGCCGCTCTTAAAAAACCATCGGCAGGTTCAATCCCTTTTCCCTGGCACACTCAATGGCTTCTTCGTAGCCTGCGTCGGCGTGGCGCATGACGCCGCTTGCCGGATCGTTGGTGAGCACGCGTTCCAGGCGTTTTGCCGCTTCCTTCGTGCCGTCCGCGACGATAACCATGCCTGCATGTTGCGAAAATCCCATGCCGACTCCGCCGCCGTGATGCAGGCTTACCCAGGTCGCGCCGCTGGCGCAGTTGAGCAACGCATTGAGCAGCGGCCAGTCCGATACCGCGTCAGAGCCGTCCTTCATGGACTCCGTTTCACGGTTGGGGCTTGCCACCGACCCCGAATCGAGATGATCTCGGCCAATGACTATCGGTGCGCTTAATTCGCCTGTGGCGACCATTTCATTGAACGCAAGCCCCAGCCTTGCGCGGTCGCCAAGCCCTACCCAGCAGATGCGGGCAGGCAATCCCTGAAATGCGATTTTCTTCTGTGCCATATCGATCCAGCGGTGCAGATGCGGGTTATCTGGGATCAGCTCCTTCACCTTAGCGTCAGTCTTATAAATATCCTGTGGATCGCCGGAGAGTGCCACCCAGCGAAACGGGCCGATGCCCCGGCAGAATAATGGGCGAATATAGGCAGGCACAAAGCCGGGATAATCAAACGCATTTTTCACGCCGCTATCATACGCCACCTGGCGGATGTTGTTGCCATAATCGACGACTGGAATACCCTGCTTGTAGAACTCCAGCATAGCGCGCACCTGCTTCGCAATCGACTCCTTCGCAAGTGCAACATAGCCCTGGGGATCACGCTTGCGCAGCTCATCGGCTTGCTCAAGGCTCAACCCGGCAGGAATATACCCATTGAGGACATCATGCGCGGATGTTTGATCCGTTACTATATCCGGCCTAATCCCCCGGCGTACCAGTTCGGGATAGATATCAGCCGCGTTGCCCAGCAGTCCGATAGAGAGCGGTTGTTTCAGATTGCAGGCCTCGCGAATCTGATCGAGTGCCTCGTCCAGCGTACTGGCGATAGCGTCGCAGTAGCCGGTATCGAGGCGTTTCTGGATGTGGGTAGCGTCACACTCAACGGCAAGCATGGAAGCACCTGCCATCGTGGACGCCAACGTCTGGGCACCGCCCATTCCGCCTAAACCGGCGGTCAGTATCCATTTGCCGGATAAGTCACCGCCGAAATGCTGGCGACCCATTTCCACAAACGTTTCATATGTGCCTTGCACGATGCCCTGGCTGCCGATGTAAATCCACGATCCGGCAGTCATCTGGCCGTACATCATCAGTCCCTTGCGGTCGAGTTCGCGGAAGTGCTCCCATGTCGCCCAGTGCGGCACCAGATTGGAATTGGCGATGAGCACGCGTGGCGCGTCGGCATGGGTTCTGAACACGCCGACCGGCTTGCCCGATTGCACAAGTAGGGTTTCGTCTTCGCCCAAGTTTTTCAGCGTCTCGATGATGCGGTCATAACATGCCCAATTGCGTACCGCTTTGCCAATGCCGCCGTAAACGATAAGTTCGTCCGGTTTCTCGGCGACCTCCGGGTCGAGATTGTTCATCAGCATGCGCATCGGGGCCTCGGTCAGCCAGCTTTTTGCTGCGAGTGTCGTTCCATGCGGTGCTTTGATGATGCGCGCGTTCGCGTGTGAACGGTCAGGAATAGCCATGTGAGATTCTTCCTTACTTTGGTCATGCCAATGAGTGGCTCCGATGGTTTATTGAGATGGTATCAAATGATAGGCTGTTCGTCAAACAGCCCCTGTGAGCCAATATAGATCCATGAGCCTGCCGTCATTTGCCCGTACATAGTAAGGCCAAGGGCTTCCAGGCGGCGAAATTCATCCCAATTTGCCCAATGTGGTACGATATTCGAGTTAGCAATGAGTACACGTGGCGCATTGGGATGGGTGCGAAAAATGCCTACGGACATTCTATCATGTTCCTTTCTTCTAACAAAAACCGTTTCTTCTTATGAAACTATATTATATGCTTGTTTGGAGATTTCTGTTATGGATACGCAATTATTAGTAAAGGATGTAGAGCATTATACACAAGGTCATCTTACCCACTATATAGATGAGCTACGCGAGTTATGCGCCATTGATTCGGATAGCTATTATAAAGCTGGCCTGGACGAAATGGCGAATTGGATGGCGCGACGTATGGGTGGCCTCGGCATGGACGCCACAGTCGTGCAACGCGAGCAGTGGGGCAATGATGTGCTGGGTGTGTTGCGTGGCGAAGGAAAAGGCTGCGTCACGTTAATTGGTCATATCGATACCGTCTATCCTGTTGGCACCGCCGCCCAACGGCCCTTGCGGATCGAGGGGAACACGTTGTATGGGCCGGGTGTGTGCGATATGAAGGGGTGTATCCTGGCTGGCCTATATGCGCTTGAGTCGTTGCTGGCATTGGGATATCATTCCTTTGGAGAGATTCGCTTTTTGTGCGTCTCTGACGAGGAGATTAGTCAACGTCACTGTGCCGATTTGATGCAGCGTGTGAGCCAGAATTGCCAAGGAGCGTTTGTGCTGGAAGCGGCGCGTGCCAATGGGGATATTGTGAGTGCGCGTAAGGGGAATGCGTGTTACACGCTGACGGCGCATGGACGAGCCGCGCACGCGGGGGTAGAACCAGAAAAGGGGCGTAATGCTATTCTGGAAATCGCCCACCGGGTGCTGCAACTTTCTCACTTGCATGGCTGGCGTGATGGTCTCACCATTAACCCCGGCGTGATTAGTGGTGGCTCTGTGGCAAATGTGGTTCCTGATTTCGCGCAGGTGCAGTTCGATGTACGCTACCTGCATACTGCGGACCGCATCGCTACCGAACAACGCTGGCAAGAAATGCTGCATAATCAGTGGATAGAAGGGGTTGAACTGACGTTAGAGGCGGCTCCTGATTTCAAGGAGCCGATGGTCTGCACGCCTGATACGCTGCACCTGGCTGAACGGGCGCAAGAAATCGCCACGCTGCTAGGTTTTCATGTGGATCATGTGCTGACGGGTGGAGCATCCGATGCGAGTTTTAGCAGTAGTTTTGGTGTGCCCACGCTCGATGGCCTCGGCCCCATTGGTGGGCGTGACCACAGCCCCTACGAATACTTGCTGGCCGATAGTGTTGCCTCTCGTACCGCGTTGCTGGCTGGCTTGATTACCTCTACGAACTAAGCGAAAGAGAAGAGAAGCGTTGCCCGTAGACAACGCCTCTCTTCTCTTTAGTTGACCTTGATGGTTTTTGTTTCGCGGCGCAGGCGGCGACCCTGGCGCACCTGTTGGGCGGCGAGACGATCTTTTTGCGCTTCAAGCTTGATAAGGGGGAAGGGGCGATGAAACTGTTGGTCAAACTGGTCAGCTTTGGCATCAGAGAATGCTGCCCGCTGCTCATAGGCGCGGGCGAGAATGTCGCGTTTGACATCATCGCCGCTCTCTATGAGCAGAAGATAGGCCAGGGCAAACTCTGGCTTGCCCTGTTCCGCGTAGGCATCGGCGTAGGTCAGCCCGTCGCCTCCCTGCTCTAACTGTTTGCGGGCCTGTTCGAGAAAGACATCCTTGAGTGCCTTGCTGTACAGTTCGCCAAATGTGGTCATGTTATGCTCCCGTTTTTATATTCTGCTCGCCCTGAGCCATGTGGTCAGGGTGCTTTTTGTGTTGCTTATAGTCATTTGCCAACTCATTCATTGCCAGCACACCAATCTTTATTCTAACACATGTGGGGCTTGGGAGCTTATTTTTCTGATTTTCTGCTCTTTCCACTTGAACAATGTGTCAGAATGTGCTATATTTCTATTGTACCCCTACCCTATGGGTGGGGAAGTAAAAGGAGATGCAAATGCGTGCAGAGAAGCAAGATGTGTTAAAGCGCCTGAACTACATCGATGGGCACCTGAGTGGCATTCGCAAAATGATCGAAGAGGATAAATATTGTGTCGACATTCTACGTCAGACATATGCGGTACGTAAGGCCATCGAAAAGCTCGAAGCACTTATTCTTGAGAATCATTTGCATAGCTGTGTTCCGGAAGGTATTAAAGACGGACGAGAAGAGGCTGTTATTGAGGAACTCATACAACTCTATAACTTGGCGGGGAACCGCTAGCCTAGCATACGGAAGGAAATGATAATGGCAAACGTACAAGACGTGACGCTCTCTGTGCCTGATGTGAGTTGTGAGCATTGTGTCAGAGCAATTGATGGGGCACTGAGCCCATTGCAGGGTGTGGAGGCGGTTGCAACCGACATTCCCACGAAAACCGTTCATTTGCGTTACGACGGCACACAACTCTCAATGGAGCAAATTGAGGCGGCCCTTGATGATGTCGGGTACACCGTTTCGCATGAGCCGGTCAAGCCACCACGCATAAGTGGCAAGCCACTCGGCCTGTTGTAAAGAAAAAATGGGAACAGAGCCAGTTAGCAGCAAGCATCATGCTTGCTGCTAACTGGCTCTGTTCCCATTTTTTTGCCCTTCTAGGCGAGGTGAAGACGGTTTGCGACCTGGAGAACGGTTTGTGTTGGTTTCTGAAGACGCTGGCGTATCCAGGTGACGATGACCGAGGCGAGTAATCCACTAATGGCACCGCCAAGAATATCCCCTGGATAATGGACGCCGACGAAGACACGGGCGATACCAATGGTACAAGCCATGACGAGTGCTAGCACCATCAGGAGAAGCGGCAAGAGAAGCAGCCAGCGTTCCTGCTTGAAGCTCAAGCGCGCTCTAGCCGCGGCCAATAACACCCTTGGTAATGAGAAGAAAAGCATGCCGACCACCGCGAATGACCAAGCGGTATGGTCGCTAGGAAATGAGTCGTCGGCAGGGTGCGTGATGAGCAGGTGGACGTGATGGGCGATAAATGGGCGCGGCTCGAAAAGAAACTGTTCAATGCTGAGATTGAACAGGTATGCGAGCAGGCAGGCGATCCCTACCCAGAGGACAATAGAGCGGCTTTCCTGGGCGATCTCTACCTCTCCTGGCCGCAAGGGGCGGTTACGCCAAGAGAGTGGACGACCCCACAGCACAAGCAGCAGCAACGGCCATAGGAAGATGAGGTTATTGGCGCAAAAAATCATGAAATCATCGAGCCAGAGCCAGTGACCTGCATAGGCATTTATATCTTGGAAGAGGGCATAGTTGAATTGTAATAGTAATGTCATAGTATAAAAAGTCTCTCCTTCTGAGAAAAAGCTATTTTGATATATCAGGCATATATGGAACACAACGGATATAGAATTACTTATTGTACGTGGCAGTATAGCAAACGGAGATGAGATGAAAATGAAAGTATCCGTTTGCTAGCAGAAAGAAAATAGTGGCTTTAGGTGCCTAGATTTCATATAGTCGAACAGTAACGGTGCTTTTATTGAATGCATCTACAAGGTGGAAGTGGCTATCTAACCATTGCTGGGCGGCTTTTGCTTTGCTGGCGGCACTGTCATTGGGGAGGCGACCAACGATGAAGAAAATGCGTGCGTGTTTTGTACCATAGGTTGCGAGGGTGTTGGGGTCCACTGCCGCATCAGGATTGTTCGCCGCGTATTGTGACCAGGAGAAGGCGCCGGGGGTGTCGCTGCTGAAATGGGCGGCACTTGGATAGGCATGTAAATAGTACTCGACGGCTATCTGGCATCCCTGTTGTATATCGTTATCATAGCAGACGAGGCCATCGTTTTGTTGGTAATGCTGTATGATCCAGTGGGTGACGGTGTTCCAATCCTCAACCTGTGCGCTTTTATAATATTGTGGTACTACTGGCAAGGCGAGCAGGAGCAGGAGCAGAGCGAATACGGCTTGTATGGCCCACGTTGTGATGGGTACGATGGGCAGTTTGCTCTCTATCCTTTCCATGCTTGCGTCCACTCGCGAGGCTTTGCCCTTCAACAATAGTGCTGGCCAGCGCAATGTGCTTACGCTGAGGGCCACTAATAGGCACAATGGTGGCACGATTACAACCAGATAGCGTGCGGAGAATAGCCGTAACGAGCTGTGCGAGACGACGAAGCTGACAATCGGGGGAAGCAGTAGCCAACAGAGCAGAGACAGGGTGACAGGGAATAGATGCTGCCCCGTTGTGAATGCGTTTCCTGCTGGCGCTGTCATGCTAGTACTTGTATGGGAAGAGCGCGTTTGTGCTGGCTGCTGTCTGTCTTTGCTGAGGCTTAGTGTATAGGCTAGTGCTACGAGCAACACGCCGACAGTACAGAAGAGGGCCATTGCCAGTAAATAGCTTCTACTAAAGCCACTAAGCATTTGGGTGAGGTAGATGACATCATTTTTGTGCGGTATGGGAAGCCAGCCTGTTTTTGCTCCCTGGCGGCTCTCGATAAGCATGGGAAATATGAGTATTATCAGTGCGAACATGCTGCCAATGCAGGCCCGAAACTGTGAGCGCATGGTTGCACGCCATACATTGGGGATGAGCAGTAGCAACAC
Organism: Ktedonobacterales bacterium; assembly: GCA_038199755.1. Classification (GTDB taxonomy): domain Bacteria; phylum Chloroflexota; class Ktedonobacteria; order Ktedonobacterales; family Ktedonobacteraceae; genus JBBPYR01. The sequence goes on from JBBPYR010000117.1 coordinate 12,049, forward strand.
CACGGCGACTACCTGCGAGAGCAGAATGAGCAGGCTGAACAGGTGCGCATAGACAGCAAGGACCATCGCCAAAACGTATATAATCCACCAAAGACGACTATTTGTTGTAGAGGCGTGCGAGCGCAAGGGTCTAGGTTCCCTGCTTCCCTCATCCGCCGCAGATCCAGCATCCCCAGCCCCTACGGGAATGCTGAGGGCGTTGAACAAGCTGTACCATGCTATGCAGATGAGGAGTAGTTGTAAGCTATAAGAGCGTGTCTGTTGTGCATAGACGAGTTGGAGGTAGTTGAGCATATATAGGGCCGAGGCCAGGATGCCCGCGAAGAGATTGATATAGCGTTTACCTAGCCAGAAAACGGCGACGGTGCTGAGTGCGGCAAAGATAGCCGAGGGGAAGCGCACGACAAATTCTGTTGGCAATAATCCCACTGACTGTGTAATGCCCAGCCAGAAGTGCAGAAACAGGTAATAGAGTTCCATGTTTGGTTCTGGCCCGAAGATGATATGCCAGAGCAAGGGCAGCGGTTGTCGCGCCAATTCTACCGAAAATGCTTCATCAAACCAGATACTCGGAGCGGCCAAGTGGCGTAGGTCGAGCAATAATGCTGCACAGAAGAGCACGAGGCTGAACAGCAGGGTACCCCATCGACCGTTGAGCCATTGTTGGTAGGGACTTCTATCGCTAGCACGACGATTCCCTTGATTATCAGGTGTGGTGCTGTCTTGTGTCTGTGGCGTTTGTGACGGTTGTTTCTCTGGTGTGACATACTCTTTGTCGCTGTTCCTACTCACTGGCGTCATAGCTGTTTTTGCTCCGTCTCCTCAAGATTCTTGTTTACAGGGTGCTATTGTAACAGATAAGGATACCTATTGTATGCACTATGGTAAAATAGGGCGATAAAGAGCATCTATTAAAATATATGGAATGCATACAGTCGATAAGCTAGAAAACAGTGCGTTGTGCGTTACCCTTGTATAGTGGCAAACGTCCAATGGATGGGTTATATTTTGCAGGTATGTTTTTTAAGGAGCGAGCTACATATATGGATACTATCAATGTAGATACTCAGGTGGCAGAGGTGGGCACGAAGAATATTTCCGCATCGGGGCCAATTACTAAGAGCACTATCTTTGCTCGGTTTTTTGCGCAGGGATGGGGAAATGCTTTGATTGCGATTGCGCCGCTCTATGTCGCGGTACATGTGGCGAGTTTTGTGATTACTTGTCTCTCAGTACTATTTTTGCAGAGGGATTTTATCTGGGGGAGCGCGTCTTTGGGCGCACTCTGGAGATACTGGTTGCGCTGGGATGCAAATCATTTCACCTTTATTACTGTGCATGGCTATGATACGCCGATGCGTACCGCTTTTTTTCCGCTCTATCCATTGCTCGCAAGGGGAGTGATGTTTGTGACGCATGATGCCTTGATTGCGACTATGGTTGTCTCTAATCTGGCTCTGCTGGTCGTTTTTATGGTGCTTTATCGCCTCACACAAGAGGAGATCGACGCGGAGCATGCGCAACGGGTGGTGCTGTATCTTGCGCTCTTCCCAACAGCTTTTTTTCTGCAAGCGGCCTATAACGAGTCGCTCTTTTTGTGCTTCACGCTGCTGTGTTTCTATGAATTGCGGCATAGCAATTGGTGGTTGGCGGGCCTTTTTGGTGGGTTGGCGAGTCTAACGCGGTCGGCTGGTGTGCTGTTGGTGTTGCCTTTCTGCTATGAATATCTCGTGCAACGCAATTTTCAATGGCGAGCGATCCACTGGAATGTGCTTGCGGGTGCATTGATTCCGCTGGGAACGGCACTCTTCGCCGCTTATTGTGCAATCCGCTTTCATGATCCTCTAGCTTTCTCGCATGCCCAGAGTGATTGGAACCGCTCGTTGCACGGCCCCTGGCACGGGCTTATCATTTCGGTAAAATCGATTGTGGACAGTGCTGGCCTACTTAGCTTTCAGAGTCTGCGCAATTTCACCGACCTGATTCCTGATTTGTTGATTATGGGACTGTTGTTGTTGAGCTTTGTTGGCCCCTGGCGTTTCACGTATCGTCGCTGGAGTTATGGGATATACGCGCTGGCCCTGCTCATGTTGTTTTTGATCTTCCCTAATGGGGGCGTTGGTTTCTATCCTCTAGAATCGACCTCGCGCTTTATGCTGGAAATCTTTCCGGCCTTCTTTATCCTCGCTAAGCTTGGTCGGTATCGTATGGTGCATTTGAATTATGTTTTTGTCTCCGGTGCAGTGCTCTTTTTCTTGCTGACACAATTTTTGACGGGCCATTGGGTGTTGTAGGTGTCTATGTTACAATGCGCATATGTTGAATACACAGACGATCAAAGAGTATGCATATTCGCTCGGTTTTGATATGGTGCGTATTAGCAGTGCGGACGCCTTTCCCGAGGCTGAGGAGATCATAAAAGAGCGCATCGCGCTGGGGCGTATGGACGGTTTGCCCTGGTTTACGGCGGAGCGTGCGGATGTATCATGCCATCCAGCGGCTCTGTTGCCGGAGGCGAAATCGATTATTGCACTTGCGGTGTTCTATTTGACCGAGCAACCAGACGAAGCTACGTTACAGGGAAGTGCTGGCCCCCGTGGGCGCATTTCGCGCTATGCCTGGGGCGATGATTATCATGAGATTATTAAGCCAAAGCTCCAACAGTTTGCAGGTTGGCTCCGTGAATACGCACGGCATGAGGCAGGAGACGAGCTAGATGAGGTGGAGACGCGTCTGTTTGTGGATACTGGACGCATGGTAGATCGTGCAGTGGCACAGCGTGCTGGCCTGGGTTGGTATGGTAAGAACACGAATATTCTGACGAAAGGCTGGGGGTCGTGGGTCTTTCTGGCCGAGATTGTGACTAATCTTCCCTTAGCAGCTGATGATGCGATCAAGACCACTTGTGGAAGTTGCGAGATTTGCTTGCATGCTTGCCCAACGAACGCCTTGCCTAAGCCTTATGAACTGGATACGCCCCGTTGTATCTCCTTCCTCACGATTGAGTTGCGCGGCAGCATTCCGCTGGAACTGCGTCCTCTGATGGGCAACCTCATCTTCGGCTGCGATATCTGCCAGGAGGTGTGTCCCGTCAATAAGGTTGCGGAAACGCGGCTGGGTCTGCGTACACGTAAGGGTGAGGGAGCGCGAGCGCAACCTGTGACCTTTCATCCGCGCCAAGAGTTTCGTCCACGTGCGGGTATTGGCAGTAGCCCTGAATTGATACCGTTGCTCTCGTTGAGCGAGGAAGCGTTTCGCGAACGATTTCGGCGTAGTCCTATCAAGCGTGCGAAGCGGCGCGGTTTGCTGCGCAATGTGTGTGTCGCCCTCGGCAATAGTGGCGATCCTCTGGCTGTTCCCGCCCTTGTGGGGGCTTTGCAAGATAATGAGCCACTTGTGCGCGGCCACGCGGCGTGGGCTTTGGGGCGCATCGCTGGGGAGCAAGCGGTAGATGCGCTCCGCAACGCGCTGGCTAATGAGCTTGACGCTGAAGTAGTGAAGGAGATTCGCTACGCGCTAGAGTTGGTGGATAGGTCTTCGCTATGATCAGGTTACTGGTAAAAATGTAATAATGTCTTGATAAGCACTTGGAAGACCTACTTCTGCTATCAAAAGTAACTCCTCTATTGTTTCTCCTGCATTCATACGCTCATTAAGAATGAGGATACCCGGAATATGTTTGCCTTGTGCCAGATGCCCTGCTAGATGGGGAGGCATAGATGCTCGATTGTTTGTAACCAAGATACAGTGATTTTCTTCGCACCATAACAAAATCTCTGGATCAAGTGTTCCTCTAGAAGGACACCCTGGATCCCCTACAGCATATACACGTATCTCCGCATTTTTTAGCAGCAATTGTCGCTTATAAAAAGGAGCAACATTTTCATCTATCAGATAATGAATGCTCATGATGCTCCTAATTACTAAGCTATTCTCTCTGCTTTTATCTTGCGGAGCCGTTGTATTTCAGGGGAAGGATTAGCAGCTTGTTGCTTGCGCATTTCTCGGCCCCATTCCATCCAAGCAGAAAGGTATGCTGAGATTATTTCTTTATTGTGTAGATAGTAAAGAATGGTTGCGTAGACTTGTTCGAGCTTTAATGAAGGATAGGTATTAGCAATCTCTTCGGGTGTTTGAGAACGATGAATATAATCATAGAGAACTGTTTCAATACCAACTCGCGTCCCTTTAATTCTGATATCGTCCTCTGAGAAAAAGTCAAAGTATTCTTCTAACTGCATGAATTGCCTCCAACATATTGTTTGAGCTTAGTGCCGATGCTTTAATTTTACAAAGGAGTTGGTAAATAACATCATAGCACATGAATGAGCAATTAAAAAGCAACCATACGGCTGATAGCCGTATGGTTGCTTTTTAATTGCTCATAGATTACTGCTTATCATAATTTCCTCAATTTTGCCGACCCCCTGTCGGTCCACCTCAACCGAGCGAACGGTCGAGCCGAAACAGTGGCTCGGGCACAGTACCCATGCTTCTCACCCTCGTTTCATCCACGCGCTTGACCT
>JBBPYR010000118.1:0-9700 GCA_038199755.1 Ktedonobacterales bacterium
ACCCACCAATCAGCAATATTCCAGGTGGGTGCAAACTGGTTGGGATTAGCAATGACGTTCTGCACGCGCTGGCTGACTGTCAGAGCCGTTACATCGGTATACAGCGGTATGACATAGACCTGCTGCGCCAGACGCTCTAGAAAGCGGTGGTAGCCCGCTACACGGTCAGCAAAGTTGCTGCTATCCCGTCCCTGATTCAACGCGGCATCAATAAGAGCATCATGCACCCGTCCATAGTTGCCCAGATCGGGCTGTACTTCGTCAGGGATTTGCGACGAATGAAAGACAGCAAATTCATCATCTGCATCAGGGCCATCGGCATAACTAAAAAGAGAGAGATCATACTGGCCCGTCGCCAGCACACCCCCTTTGGTGTAGCCGCCGAAAAAGCTCCCCAGCGCATAGGTCTCAATCTGCACCTGGATGCCCTGAGCAGCCAACTGCCGTTGAATATAAGTGGCCGTTGCCGCCCGTAACGCATTGTGCGCCGTCGTCACCAGTTGCACCTTGAATGCTTGCCCATCTTTTCTCAGTATGCCTTGTGCATCGGGCACCCATCCCACCTGCCGCAATAATTGCTTTGCACTGGCCGGATCATAGGGAGCGGCCTGAATAGCGGCATCATAATAGAGCGAGGGAGCTGGTTCGACCTGTGTGGTGCGGCGTGAGCAATCCGCAGCATGAGCGATGGTTTTGAGCATACTACACACATCAATAGCCAGTTGGAACGCACGTCGTATCCGACTATCTTGCCACAGTGGGTGCGCAAGATTAAAATCAAGGTGCTCATACGCGCTGGTTGCCTGTGTGCGAAGCTGCACCGTGGCAGGCCGAGCCTCTAACAGCGGCAGGTCAGCTTCCAGATAGCCCATCGTCACATCAACGCGTTGCTGACGAGCTGCCTTGCTCAAAGCTGCGCTATCAGCATAGGCTTGATAGATCAGGCGGGCAAGCAAAGGGCCATGAAATGTCGATGAGGCATAATAGGAGTTTGGCAGCAGCACCAAGCGTTGGCCATCCTGCCAGGAGAGCAGTTTATAGGGACCACTCGTCACCTGCGGTGCTTGAAAGATCGAGGTCACGTTTTGCAGGTCAAGCGCGTGCAATTTGCCCCAGGCATGTTGGGGAGCAGCGAATGGCAGATAGGACAAGTAGGGGCCATAGGCGTGTTTCATATGCAACACAACGGTAAAACTATCAGGTGTCGCAATGCTGGCGATTTGATCATAGCCACTCGTCACTGTCGCACCCGTATTCGCGTCTCGATTCAGCTGCCACCAGTAAGCAAAATCGCTGGCGAGAAGGGGTTGCCCATCGGACCAGCGCAAATCATGGCGCAGGTGCATCACAATCGTCTTGCCCTGGGCCTGCACATCGCCATTTTCTGGTAGCGGCACCTCCGTCAATTGATCGGCATGCACATGAAACTGCTGATCATAAAAAACAGGCTGGCCCCATAACGCCATGTCCAATTCTTGATCAATTGGCGTATCGGCAAAGAGGGGATTAAGGGTATCGGGAAATTGTAGGCTCGCGAGGGTCACGGTTCCGATTGGCGCATGCAGCGCAGCTGGGGTAGGTGTAAAATCATAGCTCCCCAGCTGCGGATCATGGCCTTGCTGTTTTGCTAATGGTACTGATGATGCGGGTGCAGTGCTACAAGCGGTACAAACGACAACAAAAACGAGGAAGAGGCAAGAAAATGCCCTGCTCACGCTGCTAATGTTCCTTACCTCGATCCGTCAGGAGATGCGCCGTGCTGCTCACATCTCCTGCACCAATAATCGTCCAGAGCGGTCCGTTCGGGCTATCAACATACAACACATCATTCGTAAAGACCCAGGAAGGATCGTTGACCGCTACATCCATCGCCATGATACGCCCAATGGTATGTAAGGCATGGTTGACATCAAATACCTTCAGCGAGCTCGCAATTTTGAGCAACTCATTCTTGCTAATGCCATCACGCTGATCGCCCACAATCCAGAAGAGCACGCCATCAACCTCGTAAATCAGTTCACTACGTGTCCCATAACTCCAAGTGTGCGCATATCTATTGATACGGACCCATTGTCCATCAACATAGACCGCTGAAGCACGTCCCTGGCCATCAAACTGTATTAAGTGAGCTGCCCCCTGCTGCACAACCTGCAACACCTGCTCTTTCGGCTTAAATTCATAAATCTCAACTCCACCTAGACCACGAGACGCAATCGAGCGCGTAAAGCGATAATCTACCTCCAAAATAGGTCCGTCAGCCCATTGATACCCACCATTTTCATGCATATAGATACCAGACATCGTATAGTTTGCTGGCAGATCAGTTGGCAAATACATAGGGAATTGCAATTGCTGCTGCGTTTCTAACAAACTCATTTGTTTCGCACGAACAGAAGCATTTGTTACTTGCTTTATTGCTTTAGCGTTGTTCGTCTTCTTCGTGATTAAACCAGTGGGATAGCCCAACGATTGTAAGACCCCGCCATGTTTCCCCGCCATCAAGATATTGAAGCCAGAGGCAAAAGAAGCACTGGTCGCCATCATGGTTACTAACATAAAAAGTAGACACGCCGCAACAAAGGCTGTCAGCACATTTTGACCTGGCAACCCATCTTTTATGCCTTGCCATACAGTGTAGCGCTTCCCAAAGAGGCGACGACGCAATTTCAGCCGACGAAAGACGCGAGCATTTGTCTTCTGTTCAAAACCACGCTCTATCGGCTGATAACGTGCGTCTTCTGACGCCATTAAGGTTTGCACAAACAATGGCGGCATCTCCTCTTTGTCAATCGCAAAGAGGCTTTCTAATTCCTGGGCAAAAGCCATGTCTTCCTCAGAAAAATCCACCGGGAAGTCATGCAATCCTGAGAGACAAGTAGGATCATCTTGCTCCTGCCCATCGGTGTCCCTGTTAAATTCTCTCATACTCATGCGCGTGCTCCTTGAGCGCTTCGCGTAAGCTTTTCCGCGCTCGCCAGAGTCGTGTATCGACAGCATGGCGGGTCAGGCCCGTCTTTGCTGCCAGTTCCTCGGTGCTGGCGAACTTAAAGTAACGTTGATAAATTAAAAAGCGGTCCAGCTCTGGCAACGTCGCCAAGGCGAGGCGGAGTTCTTCCCGCCGCTCGCTTTGCTCCAATAAATTTTCCATACTTGTTTCTGGGTGTGGTGGTAGAGCCACTCTGCCCTCACTTTCGTGCCCCCAACCAGAATAATTCCGACTTCCACTTCCATCTGACGAGTTCCACTGACGATTCTCATCCGCAGACTGTAGCGTATGAGTTTGACGGCGACAAAGCTGGCGACGACGATCCAAAGCAATATACTTAGCACGCATCGTCAACCATGTTCGTAACGTCCCGCGACCGGCATCAAACGCATCTATTTCCTGCCATACAGCAACAAACAGATCATTGACACACTCTTCAGCATCCTGTGCTATTCCGATACCATCTAGCACGAGGCGAATAAAATAAAATAATTCACGAGAATACCGGGAGATGAGCGTTTCCAATGCCTCTGGGTCCCGTTGAAGCAACCTTTGAGCAAGGTCATCATCTGACCAGTCCTGTCGTACCATCTTTGCTCCTTGCAAGCTTGTTGACTGTTCGGTGGTAGACTCGCCTTCCCTCTGCATTAGATATACGTTCTGTCACAGCTTTATCTCTCACAGCGAGGCTTATTATCATTGTGTAAAAAAACAACGTACCTTGTCAAGTATTCGTGTGCATATTTTAACAATTCGTTAACATCTTATAAGTGCTATAATGGCAGCAACTGACATATTAGGAGGCACAACATGACTTTTTCTATCGTGGCACGCGACCCACAAACAGGCGAATTAGGCGTAGCCGTACAATCAAAATTTCTTTCTGTGGGTGCCGTGGTGCCTTGGGCAAAAGCAGGCATTGGTGCCATCGCAACGCAGTCATGGGCCAATACCAGCTATGGACCTCATGGTCTTGAGCTACTAGCAAATGGCTTGCCAGCAGATGAAGTGGTCAAGCAATTGACGAGTGCAGACGAGGGACGTGCTGAACGCCAGCTAGGAATTGTAGGCGTCTCGGGTGTGCCTGCGACGTACACTGGTAGTCAATGCTTCCCTTGGGCTGGTGGACATATCGGCGACCATTACACCTGTCAGGGCAATATTCTGGTGAGTGAAGACACGGTAATTGCTATGGCTCTTACGTTTGAAACGACAAGCGGCCATCTCTGTGATCGCCTCATGGCGGCATTGGCCGCAGGTCAAGCGGCAGGCGGCGATAGCCGAGGCCAACAATCGGCAGCGTTACTGGTCGTGCGTGACAAAGGCGGCTATAGCGGCTTTAACGACCGCTTCATCGACCTGCGCGTTGACGATCATCCAACTCCGATCCATGAGTTACAACGTATCCTACAACTGCACAAACTCTATCTCTTCCCATCAGATCCCCAGGATATCCTGGTCATTGACGATGCATTAGCGCAGGAAATTCAGCAACTCCTCACTCTGACAGGCGACTATACAGCTGCCATTGGTGGCAACTACAATACCGCGACCCGTGAAGCCTTTCGCACCTTTAGCGGACGCGAAAATCTCGAAGCTCGCTGGTGCGAAGACGCACGCGTGGACCGCGTAGTGCTAGATTTCCTACGCGCCAAAGCTAGCTAGGGCATCCCTTTACGGGTGCCCTACCACCAACCAACATCTCTGTTGATAGTATCCTCATATTTTGAGATTTACGAACACGGTATCAGTCGTTACCTCTGGTCGATACAAGAGACGTAGACCATTCGTAGCAGCCGCAGGCACCTCAAAAACAATCATCCCACTACGCGAAGACCCGACAGGAATAGCACCAAAGAAGGCCGCCGTCGCCGATGATTGCTGACCAAAAGCATCCCCCTCGGAGCCAATCAGTTGATAATAGGTTGCCTGATTCTTAATAGAGCCTTGACTGGTATTTTTGATGGTTAATTTCAGCGCAATTTCAACCGTGCTCGCACTCGTACCAGCCTGCTTCACAGCATCATTTATAATCAATGTGCGATCTGGTAAGATCACCTGGGCACTATGCGTGTTCCCACCCGGAGCGGGCGATGGCGAGGCAACCACAATCGGCCCTGTATTATTTCCACCCCCATTACCCTTGCTTGCTACTGGTGTTGAAACGGTCGTAGTTGCACCTGCCGTGGGAGTTCCCTGATCTATGGTTGGCGTCGCCTGCACAGCTGGGCTAGCAGTTGAACCACCATTGCTGCCACTCTTCGTGTTAGAGCCGCTAGACGAGCCAGGTAAGCCGCAAGCGGACAGTCCCAAGAGCAAAGTGAGTGCCAACAGTGAAAAGCTCATGCCCATCCATTGTATACGTTTTTGTGATAGAGACATTTTTTATCCTTCATACTAGAAACAACACACCGTCATCTTCTTCTATCGACATGTATTATCATCATAAAAGAGGGAACTAGCAAACCAATAGGAAAAATGGGATAGCACGCGCCATAAGCATAGCAACCTAGCAGAATTAGGTTACTATGCTTATGGCGCGTGCTATCCCATTGCGTTTAGCCCATATTGAGCATAGGAATCTTCGAGACGGTCCAGCGATCATTGGGGCTGGAAACCTCAAACTGCACCATTGAGATGGCATCAGTGGGACAACGCACCACGCAGAGGCCGCAACGAATGCACTTCTCTTCGTCGATAATCATATCTGCTCCACCAACCCAGTTTTCGGTGCCGCTATGCATCGGATCACCCTTCACCACGCGGGAGAGACCTTCCATACTGATACAATCATAAGGACAGATATCGACACAGCCCGAGCAAAGAATACAGATTGAAGGATCAATCATAATATTCAACTGGCATTGCAGACAGCGGCGTGCCTGTTCAACAGCCTGCTCCGGGGTATAGCCGGTCTCGGTCTCGCGTGTGTTGCTATAGCGTGCTTTCAACGGCAGCGATGGCAGCATCGCATGCGGGATAGATTCATAGTTATCTACCATACCACGGCGATAATCGGGTAATTCAACCTCTTCGGCAGCCTCAGCAGGCTTATCTACACCACCCAGATAGCGGTTGATAGCCGCAGCTCCATCACGCCCATCACCAATCGCCGAGATCAGGTTACGCGCACCCTGGGTATAATCACCACCTGCAAACAGACCAGGATAGCTTGTCATCCAGCTATCAAAATCGACCAGCGGAACACCGTAACGATTCACCTCTAGCTTCAGTTCATCAGATTGTAGCCACGAGGCATCACTATACTGACCAAAGGCAGGAATAACGGTATCAACCTGAATGTCAAATTCGGTACCTGCAAGCGGAATTGGACGACGGCGACCACTCGCATCAGGATCGCCCAGTTTGTTACGAATGAAGCGCACGCCACTGGCATGCACGCCATCCTCACTCAACACTTTTGTCTGCGTCACAAGATACTGGAATTCGACATGCTCAAGCACCGCCTCGTCTACTTCATATTCGTCGGATGGCTGCTCCTCTTTCGAGCGACGATACATGACATAGACCTTCTCGGCACCAAAGCGGATCGCAGTGCGGCAGCAGTCCATCGCGGTGAAGCCCGCGCCAATCACAGCAACACGCTTGCCCAGGAACACAGGCTCGCCGTAGTTCGTCTTCTCCAGCAGCTTGATGCCGTCGATGACACCCTTCAGGTCAGCGCCCGCAATGACCTTATTATCAGGCCCCGTGAGCGGATTCGGAATGTAACAGCCCGCCGCGACATAGACAGCGTCATACTCCTTGAGCAGGTCTGTCATCTGCACATCGCGCCCAACTCTGGTGTTATATTTGACCGCAACGCCAATATCCTGCATATATTCGTCGCATTCCTCACGCGTCACATCGCGCGGAAGACGCCAGACAGGAATACCGTTGACCATCACACCGCCGCCGGTAGGGTACTGCTCGTAAATCGTCACCGGATAGCCCATCTCGCGCAGATCGCGAGCGCAGGCCAGACCAGCTGAGCCAGCCCCAATCACAGCCACCTTCTTATCCTTGGTTATTGGAGGACGCTCGGCATGATGACGAAACTCGCGATGGTCGGAGGCGGCCCGTTTGAGCCAGCAAATAGCAATCGGCTTACCATCAACTTTGTTGCGACGACAAACAGGCTCACATGGACGAGCACAGGTACGCCCAAGCACACCCGGTACCACATTCGCCTTGCGGTTGAGCAGATACGCCTCATCGAAGCGTGCCTGCGAAATTAAACCAATATACGTAGAAACATCTGTATGAGCGGGACAGCCCACCTGACATGGAATATTCGTTTGATACCAATCAGGCGCAACAGCTACCGATTGATATCGGGCTTCCAACTCGCTATCAGGATCAATCATTGTAAAAAGTCCTTTCCTGAGCATCTCACGCTGTGACTACCCGTGGGGAAAATGTGCAGCGTCAGGGCAGGGGAGATGGTAATGCAAGGATAAAAGTATCTATTTTTCCATTCCAGATTATAGCACAGACATGCCGTAAATGGTAGGGCGTATAATAGAGAGAGGAGCAAGGACATTGTATATGATAACGTAGTAAGGGGACCTTATGCAGCAGCACAAATACAGTCATAACACCGAAAATACAAGCGAGAGCTTCGTCGGCGGGTCTGGCAGACCCAGTAGCAAACTGTTCAGCCCTATTCTTCTTTTACTCCTTTGTGGCTTGGCACTTAGTAGCCTGGCCGCGTGCGCTATTGGTGGCACCACGCCAGCAACACCAACGGCCACAGCTCACGTCGGCAACAGCACAGCCACGAGTGGTCCTTCCGCAACCGGCACCAGCAGAACACCAACCACGGCAATTCTTTTGGGGCCACAACCTTGCCCTAGCGCGGTCAGCAGTACAACGTATTGGGACCCGATCATTGCCACACAAAACGGCGTTAGCGCGGTCGGGCGTGTCACCTGCGGACATCTCATGGGCTTGCCATCCCTGCAAGCCCTCATTCTCGTTGGATATAGTGGCACAGGTCGCATTATTGACTGCTATGTCTACGACAACATCACCAACCCTAGCCCAACAAAACTGTTTGCCCTCCAGGGACTTTACAAGGGTAATGTAAAAATAAGTGCCTATAATACCGTCATAACAGCAGAGGTCGATCTGGCCTCTAGTGTCAACAAAAGTGCCCCCAATGCTGGCCTCACCCTTGATCTGTTTCGCGAATTCAAATGGTCTGATGGCGCAGGAACACTCGTCCCCGTCTCGTTTCCCGGCATCTTTCCCGACTTAACCCGCTATCAGGCCGAAGCAGACCAGGAACAAGTAAATCAGGGACATCAACCGTGGAAATTACAAGCAACGATGGTGGCAAACACCTTAGCGGTAAACCTGCTCAATTGGCCAACGAGTGCAGTTGCGACGCTGCTCAGTGGTGGCGGAACTCACGATACAGATGCGGTAGTCACCGTCAGAAATAACGGACCGACAGCAAGCACCATCCAGGTTGCATTGAGTCGTCTCGAAGGCAACACGAACGGCGGCATCTGGATTGCCACCGCCGTTACAACCACAGGTATGTCCATTACCACCCCACAAAACCGCGACCGCCTCATTAACCCTGTCGCTGTTACGGGAACGGGCAATGCCTTCGAGGGCGTTATCGGCAAGGTCATAGTACTTGACCACCTATACAACGACATCGGTCACATACAGGTGACAGGAGCAACGGGCAATGGGAACACCACCTTCTCCGCTCACGTCAGCTACACATCCAGTTTCAAAAGTGGCGCACAAGAAGGCCTGATCGCCCTGTATAGTTACAGCAACGCCAATGGCTCCATCGCGGGTGCCGTAATTATGAAAGAGCTCCTGAGCTGAACATATCAGGCTATCCGAGTATAATATAAACCGCTGTAGGGGCGCGCTGAAGCTGGCCTCTACAGCGGTTTTGCAACAACGCTAAAAAACAATCTTTGGCACACCTTGACAAATAACAGCGCAATATGTTATTAATAATAGCAAATAGCAATATTCACCTTAGCGCGGGAATATTAACAACTATGACCCATGTTATAACGTATAGCAAGATAAGAAACGTGTGAAATACAAACAATACACGAACCTTACGTAGAACAACTACCTTAAAGAGGTGGGCGTCGTTCAAACCCACCCAATAAAAAGGATACATACATGTACTGGAACAACAATCGTCATAACCGTTGGGGGCGTCGCCGCCGTGGCTGGGGTTTCCTCCCCTTCATATTCTTCTTTCTGTTTATGCCGTGGTTTTTGTTTCATCATATAGGCGGTTTCATCTTTGGCATCATCGCGTTGCTGATCGTTTTTGCGGTCATCCGTGGTGTGCTAAGCGCAGTCTTAGGTGGGCGGAATAATGGCATGTTCTGGAATAGTTGGAGCAATTGGAATCAACCCAACCAATCCTACTATCAGCCGCCACAGCAACCGCAACAGCCGTACTATCAGCCAACACAGACGCAGGTGCCCTATTATCAGCCCTCGCAACCGCAACAGTCCTACGACCAAGAGTCGTATGACCAAGGGTCCTATGACCAGGGATATCAGGCCAGCAAACCAGCTGCACAATCTGAGACCTATCAAGAGGGTGGACAAAAACATAGCTACGAACAATATGAGCAGCCCCAGGCACAATACCCACAAGAAATGCCTCCGATGCAATAAATAAAACATACAATGGAGAGCACGCAGATGGCCCCGGCAATTGCC
>JBBPYR010000119.1:0-2576 GCA_038199755.1 Ktedonobacterales bacterium
CTCCCATATTATGAGGCTCTTCTTGTACCCAGACAACTTCACGGACGTTTGGGTACTGTGCGAGTATCTTCTTCAAGGCTTGCTCTGGAAATGGATAGAGCAGTTCAACACGCACAATCGCGATATCATCAACGGTTGTACGGTTTTCGTGTGAAAGCAAGTCAATCGCGATTTTGCCAGTGCAAAGCACAACACGTCGTATCTGTCCTGCATTCGCACGTGCTTTTGCATCGTCAAGCACAGGCTGGAAGGTACCCTCTGCCAAATCCTCTAAACGTGATGAAGAAAGTGGATGCCGTAAGAGACTCTTTGGCGTCATCACAATCAAAGGACGCGGGTGATGTTGTAAGTTATACGCCTGACGACGCAATAAATGATAATATTGTGCGGCTGTCGAGCAATTCGCTACCTGTATATTGTCTTCAGCCGCTAATTGGAGATAGCGTTCCAACCGTGCGCTAGAATGTTCTGGTCCTTGCCCCTCGTATCCATGTGGCAACAAAAGGACAAGCGATGATTCTTGCTTCCATTTCGCGCGGCCTGAGACGATGAATTGATCAATAATGACCTGAGCAACATTCGCAAAATCGCCAAACTGAGCTTCCCAAAGTACAAGTGCGTCCGGCGCATGAACGCTGTAGCCATACTCAAACCCCATCACAGCCGACTCGCTTAGAGGACTATTATAGATGGAGAATGAAGCCTTTGCCTCTGGTAGATGTTGTAGGGGAATGAACAATTCGTCGTTTTCTTGTCCGTGCAGTACGGCATGGCGGTGGCTAAACGTGCCACGCTCTGAGTCTTGCCCTGTAAGGCGGATAGGGGTGCCATCAGCGAGTATAGAGGCAAACGCTAATGCTTCGGCTTGTCCCCAATCAATACCACCCTCTGGCCCTAACGCATTCGCACGACGTTGGAGTGTACGCGCCAGTTTTGCATTTGGCGTGAAGCTTTTGGGCCATGTCAGGAGTTCCTCATTAAAGGTCGTTAGCTGTTGTGCGGAAACTTTTGGCGGCATCTCGGCTTCCTCAGTATGTCCATTTGAGCCATTTTTCACAACTGGGTCTGTCTGATGGTCGCCGCTATCTGCCTCGCGTTTTGCCTGCTCCAGGACAGCTTGCGCTTCATTTACCAATGCTTCAGCCTCTTCACGCGGTACGAGTCCTTCTTGCTCCAAGCGTTGTGCATATAATGCTCGCACAGTTGGATGAGAACGAATTATCTCGTACATTTGTGGCTGCGTAAAGGCTGGCTCGTCGCCTTCGTTATGCCCCCAGCGTCGATAACCCACCAAATCAACAAGCACATCTTTATGAAAACGGTCTCGATAGGCATGCGCGATACGCACTGCTGTTAAGCAGGCATGGGGGTCATCGGCATTGGCATGGATAATCGGTAGCTCAAAGCCTTTTGCCAGATCGCTAGCGAAATGAGTTGAGCGGCTATCCTCTGGATTGGTTGTAAAACCAAGCTGATTATTTGCAATGATATGAATTGTACCACCAACCGAATAACCACGTAGATGCCATAGATTCATCGTTTCCGCAACGATCCCTTCACCAGGAAAGGCAGCATCACCATGAATGACGATTGGGAGGGTGTGATCTACGTCGAGTTGAGGAGACCCTGCCATCGAGCGGTTGTCCTGGGCCGCGCGTGTCATGCCCTCGATGACTGGATTGACAAACTCTAAATGACTAGGATTAGGGGCAAGCACAATTTTTAACGCGAAGTGTGAAGCGTCCTCGCCAAGCACATGCTCTGCACCGAGGTGGTATTTTACGTCTCCCGTCCATCCAAAGCCAAACGTGTCTGTTAATGGGACACCTTCTTCGTGCTTTGCATGGCTAAATTCGGTGAGAATAGCACCATAGGATTTTCCTAGAATATGCGCGAGTACATTTAATCGCCCACGATGAGCCATACCGATAATGACCTCGCGTGTCTCTGAGTCAATGGCTCCGTGAATGATTTCATCTAGCATAGGAATCAGCGTGTCTGTTCCCTCTATCGAAAATCGTTTCTGACCAACAAAGGTTTGGTGCAGATAGCGTTCAAAGACCTCTACTTGCGTGAGCCGTTTGAGTAACTTTCTGGCTTCCACCGAACCAGGAGTGGTATGATAGATACGCAGCCCAACTGCATCGCGCAACCAGCGTCGCTCTTCCGAACTCTTTACCTGGTCAAATTCATAACTAATTGTCCCCGAGTACATAGAGCGTAGTGCGTTGACCGCTTCAAGTGCATTCGATGCATGTTCTGCTGCATGACCACCAACAACGTTTGATGGAAGAGAAGCCAAGTCTTCGTTCGTCAACCCATGCGTCTCGGGTAAAAGAGCAGGATCACCTAAAGGTTCTCTGCCGAGAGGGTCAAGTTGCGCACCTAAATGCCCACGTTCACGGATAGCGTGTGCCAGTACGGAAGCGGCAACAATATGCGAAACCTGAGGCAACGCAGCCTCTTCGACGGGAACAGCGTAGTTTGATGGTTGTGCAGTTGTTGCTGCCAGGTACTCCTGATCAGAAGGTTCAGTTGACCATAAGTCAAAGGTCGCACGTGTATCTGCATCAACC
>JBBPYR010000120.1:0-4951 GCA_038199755.1 Ktedonobacterales bacterium
ATAACACGCGGCGGAAACCCCAGCCCGAACTCCTCGACACGAATACCTGCCCATTTTGCCGTAATAAAGTGACCAAATTCATGCACCAGCACCAGCAAGCCAAACACCGGAATGGCCGCGAGTAAGTACCAATTATTCATTCTACATAATTCCTTTTATTTACCGCACTCTTGCTTTTTTTGCATACCATTATCACTATTATACAGACTCGTCAACAGGCTTTCGTCCCTTATAGCGCGTGTTTCAGGCATAACTCACGTGCTGTTCGCTGCGCCCAAGCACATGCCTCTAACGTCGTCTCAACATCGGGCACTGCCACAGAATCGTGCCGCTCCAGCACGGCTTCAATCAGGTCAGCAATGCCGAGAAAGCTAATCTTGCCAGCCAGAAACAATGCCACCGCCTCTTCGTCAGCTCCCACTAATGCGCATGGATACGTTCCACCACGCCGCCCCGCCTCTATCGCCAACCTGAAACAGGGGAAACGCTCCATCTCTAACGTCTCAAAGTGCAATTTCGCGAGCTCACCCCAAGCCATGTCATGTACAAAACCATTATCACCCACATTCAGGCGTTCGGGATATGCCAGCGCATACATAATGGGCAAATGCATTGTGGGGCGGCTCGCCTGCATTTTTATCGAACCATCAACAAACTCCACCATCGAGTGAATAATGCTCTCCGGCTGTATCACCACGTCAATCTGTTCATAGGGAATATCAAACAACCACTGTGCTTCAATTACCTCTAACCCTTTATTCATCAGGGTGGCAGAATCAATGGTAATCTTCGGTCCCATATGCCAAGTTGGATGTGCTAATGCCTGCTCAACGCTGACTGACTGCAATTGCTTCGGGGTTGCATGGCGAAATGGCCCACCAGAAGCGGTGAGGAGCAAACGTCTTACATCGCTCAGCGTCTCGCCACGTAAACACTGCCACAATGCGCTATGCTCACTATCAACGGGCAGAATAGCGACTCCCGCCCGTTCCGCCGCCGCCATCACCAAGTGTCCGGCCATCACCAGTGTCTCTTTATTGGCCAGCGCAATCGACTTGCCCGCGGCAATTGCCGCCAGTGTAGGTCTCAATCCCACCAAACCAGAGGTTGCCGCCACCACAATATCCGCGTCGGCATACGTCGCCACAGCTAGCAACCCCTGCTCACCGAGCAGCACACCGGGCAAGGCCGCACGCGCAGCCTGAGCAACCGCTGCTGTTTCCGCACTGCACGCCACCAAGTCAGGCTGAAACTCTTGCACCTGTTCCGCCAACACGTCTACACTACTACGCGCTGCCAACGCGACTATACGAAATTTATCAGGGAAACGCCGTACCACGTCAAGCGTTTGGCGACCTATTGAACCAGTACTACCCAGTAAAGCAATCCGTTTAGGAATTATACTCATAAAAATTTGTACCTATAGAAGTAAACAAAATCACCGCTTGACTACTTCCCAATAAGCTGCGAGAACACATAGACAACAATTACCGCAAAGAGCAGGCTATCGATACGATCAAGCATGCCGCCATGCCCCGGCATAATTTGTCCACTATCCTTCACATGCGTTTGCCGCTTAATCAACGACTCGGCCAGATCACCTAAAACCGCTGCACCCCCCAGCAACAGGCCAAGCAGGATTGCCAAGTACCAAGGCACGCCCAATGGGACAACCGTAAGCACCAGACCAGCTGCGACAGAAAGGACCAGACCACCAAGCACACCCTCCCAGGTTTTGGCCGGGCTAATATTGGGAGCGAGTTTGTGTCGCCCAAAGTAACGACCTGCGAAGAATGCCGCCCCATCGAAACCCCACACCCCCAAGAGCACCAGCAACAACCACCAACCACCACGCGGCAGGTAGAGCCATTGACCAGTCGCAGTATGGAGTGTCCCAGCCTCATTGCCACGTAATAACAAAAAGAAGCTCATCGGCCACCCAAGATAAAGCGAGAACGCCAGCGTTAACGCCCAATCAACCAGGGCACCCTCAAGCTTCTTACGATAAAAGAGCCAGGGAAATGAAATGAGTACCGCACCACCAAGGCCAATTTGCAAGATGAGCAGACGTTGTTCCGGCAACATCGCCGCGACGAGGAACAGCACACTGAGCCCAAAGCTAATCCAGATCAAAGGATGGTAGCCAACGTGAAGCATCATATTGTGCAGTTCAAGCGTCCCCAACACCACAATCAGCAGCACGAACGCAAACGCCACCCAGCCGCCAAACCAGACAAATGTCAGCACAATAGGCATGGCAATCAATGCGGTCAACCAACGTTGGCCCACAGTTGCCCTTGGCTTGCTCGCGCTCTCATGAGCGAAATCAACCTCTGCTGGCATATCTTGTTCACCGGCTTGTCGCAAACGATGCCTCCCATCACATAACGATACAATAGGTAAGACGGTCAAACAAGAAGACCGTCCTACCTATTGTAGGAGTAATTACTGCGTTGGGGCAACAGGAACCTTGCCAAACCGTCGCTGTCGCTGTCGATAGCTATCCAGGGCGGCCAGCAAATCTTCACGTCCAAAGTCGGGCCAGAGGGTGGGTGTAGCATAATACTCGCTATAAGCAGACTGCCACAACAAGAAGTTACTTACCCGCATCTCACCCGCAGTCCGAATGACCATATCCGGGTCTGGCAGATCACGTGTGTATAAATAGGAAGCAATTAACTCTTCCGTAATGGTATCGGGATTACGCCCATCCGCGACGATTTGCCGAACGGCATCGACGAGTTCTGCTCTGCCACCATAGTTAAAGCAGACATTCAACCCAATATGCGTATTGTTGCGTGTCTTCTCGGTAGAGTCACGCACCGCCTGCTGAATATCCGGCGAGAGATCATAGAGGCGACCAAGATGACGCAAACGCACGCCGTCCTGATGTAACTTTTCCAGGTCTGAACGAATGGTCTCCCAGAACAGACGCATCAAACCATCCACTTCCGCGCGGGGGCGTCCCCAATTCTCGGTGGAGAAAGCATAGACACTGAGCATCTCTATATGTTCATCCGCGGCACATTCTACGACACGGCGGAGCGCACTGACCCCTGCTTTATGCCCGGCGAGGCGCGGCAGGTGACGTTTCGTGGCCCAGCGACCGTTCCCATCCATGATTATAGCAAGGTGGCGCGGTGGTGGCACAGCATACTCAGAGCCTGCTGGCTGAGTTACAACAGACGATGATGGCGAACTCTTCTCGCGCCCTCGTACAGAGGAGAAAAGATTGTTCATCTTGGCCAAAGTTCTAGACCTCCAGTATCTCCTGTTCCTTGGACTTGCTCACCTTCTCCATATCTTCTATATAATGGTCGGTGAGTTTCTGGAGACGTTCCGTGCTTCGTCTCAATTCGTCCTCGGATACTTCTTTCTTTTTCTCACGATCACGTAGTTTATCCTGCACATCACGCCGAATGTTGCGTAACGCCACTTTATGCTCATCTACCCGCTTATGCAGCGTCTTTACCATATCGCGGCGGCGCTCTTCGTTCATGGGTGGAATATTCAAGCGAATCACCAGACCATCATTGTTCGGGTTAATGCCCAGGTCTGATTTTTGGATCGCCTTTTCAATGTCGGTCAACATCTTACGGTCCCACGGCTGAATCACCATCAGGCGGGCCTCTGGTACGGAAATGGTCGCAACCTGATTGATTGGTGTTGGGGTGCCGTAATAATCTACTAGAACACGGTCCAATAAAGCGGAGTTAGCACGTCCAGTACGAATGGCGGATAGGTCTTGTTTCAAAGCCTCAATCGCCTTTTGCATACGTCGTTCCGCCTCAGTGAATAGGTCTGCTGTCATAGGAGGTACTCCCTTTTTCTACGGACGCTGCCATATGATGCAACACCCACAAAACGGGACGTGACAATCAAAGCGTGTCACGTTGACACTACTTTTATGCTTCTGGCACGTCTGTGACGAGTGTACCACACTTCTCACCATGTATGATGGACTCCAACGCCCCCTCTTGCGAGGCATTGAAGACGATAATCGGCATATGATTATCTTTACATAGCGATAGTGCAGTACTATCCATAACCTTTAGGCCCATATTGAGCGCACGCATATAATCGAGCGTCTCAAATTTATGGGCTTGCGGATTGCGCCGAGGGTCATCGTCGTAGATGCCATCTACCTGGGTCGCCTTGAGTAACACCTGCGCGTTCAACTCAACAGCACGGAGGGCGGCAGCAGTATCAGTCGTGAAAAAAGGGTTTCCACTCCCCGCTGCCAGAATCACGACGCGCCCTTTCTCCAGATGTCGCACCGCACGACGACGAATAAATGGTTCCGCGACTGGTGGCATTTCTATAGCGGTCTGAACTCGCGTGTCCATGCCCTGCTTCTCCATGGCATCCTGCATCACCAGTGAGTTCATCACCGTTGCCAGCATACCTACATAGTCAGCGGTCGCACGGTCAATACCCGTGGCGGCGGCATCAGCTCCACGCCACATGTTGCCGCCTCCGATGACCACTGCTACCTGAACACCCAGAGCATGTACACGTTTGACTTCGTGGGCGATACGACGCACCGTTTCGGCATCAATACCAAACCCTTTCGAGCCAAGTGCCTCTCCACTCATTTTGAGTAGAATGCGTTGATATTTGAGTTCAGCCGTCATAGATCGCCCTCCAACCATAAGCACTCAAGCTATTCACCCAGCTTGAAGCGGCTGAAGCGGCGCACCACAATGTTCTCACCAGTCTCAGCAATAACTTTACGCACCATATCACCAACCAGGATTGCGTCGTCTTTGACCCAGGGCTGCATCATCAGAACCTGCTCGCCGAATTGCTTCTTGAGCTTGCCTTCAATCGCGGTCTCACGTTTGTCCGGTGCCACTCGCACCATTGATGGATCTTCCAGAATCTTTGCCTTTGCCTCTGCTATGACAGCAGCAGGCACATCTTCGTAGTTCACATATTTGGGAGCCACGCC
>JBBPYR010000121.1:0-31760 GCA_038199755.1 Ktedonobacterales bacterium
TCCGTAGGGGCCAGATTGATCGCGCCCTCCGCTCAATTCATTGAGCGAGATTCGCGGAATCACAGGCGATCAATCGCCACGGGGCGCGATCAATCTGGCCCCTACGGATGGGTTTCTCTGATTACCAGGTTCATTAGTAAATGTGCATTATCGCGCCCTTTATACGATACAGAAGGAGACAGATATGAAGAAGCTGATCAATCGGCCCGAAGATGTGGTCAAAGAAGCCCTGGCAGGAATGGAAGCTTTACACCCCGAACTGCTCCGTATTGACTATGAGAACCAGATAATTGTACGCGCCGATGCTCCGGTCAAGGGCAAGGTGGGAGTCATCTCTGGTGGTGGTAGCGGCCACGAGCCGATGCATGGCGGCTTTGTTGGACATGGCATGCTCGATGCCGCTTGCCCCGGTGAGGTCTTCACCTCGCCTGTGCCCGATCAGATGCTTGCGGCTACGCGAGCCGTCAATGGGGGCGCGGGTGTGCTGCACATCGTCAAGAACTATACGGGCGACGTGCTGAACTTTGAGATGGCGGCAGAGTTGGCTCAGGCCGATGGTATCGAAGTCGCGAGCGTAGTGACTAACGATGACGTAGCAGTGCAAGATAGTCTGTATACGGCAGGGCGACGTCGCGTTGGCGTCACGGTTCTGTTGGAGAAGCTCGTTGGCGGTCTGGCCGAGGCGGGTGCGCCGCTGGCAAAGGTCACGGAGATAGCGCAGCGCGTGAATGCCAGTGGACGCAGTATGGGCATGGCCTTGACATCCTGTACAGTCCCAGCGGCAGGCAAGCCTACGTTCGAGTTGGGCGAAAACGAAATGGAGATCGGCATCGGCATTCATGGTGAGCCGGGTCGTCGCCGCGTCCAGCTTGCGTCCGCGGCAGAGGTAGTTGAGATGATCGCGAAACCCGTGATTGACGATCTGAGCCTCAAAGCGGGTGAGCGAGTGCTGGCCTTTGTCAACGGCATGGGTGGTACTCCTCTGATTGAGCTGTATGTGGTTGCCAACGAGTTGGCGGAAACCTGCGGATAAATTAGGAAGAGGGACATATTCATGGCGGTTAGCTTGGTAATCGTATCGCATAGTTCACGTCTGGCGGAGGGCGTCGCCGAGTTAGCAGGGCAGATGGCGCAAGAGAAGGTACGCATCGTAGCGGCAGGAGGAACAGCCGAGGGTAATCTTGGTACCTCCGTCGAGAAGATCGTCAACGCGCTTCACCAGGTGACTGGGCCTGATGGTGTACTTGTGCTGCTAGACCTGGGCAGTGCGGTGATGGCGACGGAAATGGCAGTTGAGGCATTCAGCCATGACGCGCACTATCCAGTTCTGATAAGCTCGGCATCGCTGGTTGAGGGTGCCGTTATTGCCGCGATCGAAGCCTCCATCGGCAACAGTCTGGAGGAAGTGGCGGAGGCTGCCGCCAATGCGCACCTGCTTCCAAAGATACACGCCCATCATTGAGCATAAAAAAGGATCATACACGTGTCAAAAGTAGAGACGCATCTGACTATTGCTAATAAAGTTGGCTTACATGCTCGGCCCGCCCGTCTGCTGGTGCAAACGGCGGCCACCTTTCAATCACGCATTCAGATACAATGTGGCGAGAAAACTGTCAGTGCTAAGAGCATTCTAGGGGTACTCACTCTGGGCGTGCTGTATGGTGATACCATCAAACTGAACGCCGAAGGTGAGGATGCCGAACAAGCTATCACGGCATTATCAGAGCTGGTGCAGCAAAAGTTTAACGAAGAGGAATAGCAATACAAAGTGAGATGAGGCGTATATAGCACACGCCTCATCTCACTTTGTATTGGCCCTACGCTTGCACATTGCGAATGTAGCGCACGGCGATGGTGCCGAGCAGACAATAGGCAATGGAGAGGGCGAACAGGATTTGAAAGCCGAGCACAGGTTGGCCGCTCTTATTAAAGCTATCGAGCAAGGGGCCACCGATGACGGGGGCAATCACCTGTGGCAGTGAGAGCGAGATGTTCCACACGCCCATGTCGCGGGCATGATCGTGGCGTGAAGGCAACACGTCAGCAACCAACGCCCAATCCACGCTAGTATAAGCACCATAGCCGAAGCCGAAAATGGCACCCCCGATCAGCACAATGGGCAACGATTGCGTTATGATAAAGGTCAGGGCGACCACAGCCATAAACGCGCCGGAGATATAGACGAGGCGTTTGCGCCCAAAGCGGTCTGAGAGCCAGCCAGCGGCGAAGGCACTGAGCAGGCTCGTCAACGATACAATAATAATAAAATTGGTGGCCTCCGCCTCTGGATGCGCCACATGCACGGCATCGCGCAGATAGTATTGTAAAAAATCCTGCACGGTATAAATACCCATCATCATCAGCAATCGTGTTATCAGCACCCAGGCAAAATCGGGATCGCGGCGCGGGTTGAAATCGAACAAGCGCAGAATGCCGATAGTCGCAATCACCTCAAGCACTACTTGCTGCACATCTCCGCTCACACTCAAGCCGGGAATATGCAGTGCATTCCAAACAGCCATGATGCCCCAAGCAAGCAGCACGATGATTGTGGTACCTATCACGTTATATACCAGGGAGCGTGTGAGCCAGGGACGCGCAGATGCGGTGGTGTCTATCATGGACGCTACTTTTGGAACCATAGCTGGCTCATTTGCACTCCCCTTGGTTATAAGCTGGCGCTCTTTGATCGTAGCAATCGTAATCAGCATCAATGCGAGCATGACAGAGATAATGATGCCGTAGGTCAGCCAGAGACTCTGCTGATATTGATAGATAGGCTTCGTTGCATCGATGAGCTGGCCCGCGATAATCACGCCAGCGATACTGCCCACAATTGAGAGCAAGCCCATCACACCGGAGGCCATGCCGCGCTGCTTCTGTGGCACAATATCTGGTAGGAGGGCATGAAAGGGAGCGGTCGCGGCATTATTGGAGAATTGCACGAGTATATAGGCCAGGGCTAGCGTGGGAATATCACGCGCCGCCGCCATCCAGATTAAGCCACCCACATTGACGAGTGTGCCGAATAGGATGTAGGGGCGACGACGCCCCCAGCGGGCAAGCTTGCCGCGAGTGCTATCACTGAGCATACCAAAGAGGGGATTAGCGAAGAGCGAGACAAAGGCACCGGGGACAAGCACAAAGGCTAGAGCTTCTCCCTTATGCAATTCGCCTACTAACTTGAAGACTTGGCTGGGAAGGATAATAATACCAAGGGCGGCCCAGTGAAAATTGAGGGCCAGCCAAAAAATACTGATGGTGACGATAGTTGTCCAGCGCAACCGCGGCAGCTTCTCTGCTGGTTGCGGCAATATACTACTCTTTTCGCGCTCCTGATTGCGTGCAGCCATGTTGTCCTGCTCCTCTTCAAAAGAAACCGTTTTTGGGTGGGGCAGGGCACCCGCAAGGGGATGCCCTACAATGACACGCAGAAAGATAATGACATGGTATCATTGTAGGGCATCCCCTTGCGGGTGCCCTTACACGCCCGATAATCATATAAATATACAATAAATACACCATCTTGCAGGAAGGATATCCTAATGTTGCGACAGCGTGCCAATGTTTTCTGTCCTCTGTTTCTATGTTGTGTGTTGTTGCTCGTCGCGTGCAGTGGAAACACCATACCCCCAACGGCGGTAGTTTCACCGACAGCGACACAGCAGACTATTGTGCTTGCTACTAGCACCCCAACGGCACAGGCAACACCAACACCTGTTGCATCTAGTACGGCTCCACAGCATTACGCGACGCATATGCTACTGCATGGTGTGGGGCGACCCGATGATCTGGTGTTCGATCAGCAAGGACGCTTGTTATTTAGCGATTTTTATAATGGAACGATTAGCCGCGTGAATGCGAATGGCACGGTCACGGTGCTCTACCAGAACATCGCGGGGCCGGAGGGATTGGTGGTGCTCAAGGATGGCACCTTGATTGTCGCGGAGCAGCGCAGCAATCGGATTATTAGCTTTACCCCGGGCGCAACAAGTCCTACTACGCTACGGGCATTACCAGGAACGCCCAGTAGCGCACGCTGTAAGGATGGCGTTGATGGGATCGCCCTTGACCCAAGCAATAACACCTTGATTGTGCCCGATAGTCCTACGGGTGAGGTCTATCGCATGAGCCTGGACGGGAAGACGTTGACGCTACTCACAACTGGTATCGTGCGTCCGGTGGGGGCGGCGGTCGATGCTCAAGGCACTATCTATGTGGCAGACGAGTGCGGTGGTGCCTTGTGGCGGCTCACCGCAGCGGGTCAGAAGGAGCGCATCGGTGGCTTTGGCATGCTGGATGATGTTGTGCTGGACACCCGCGGCAATGTGCTGGTGACGGACCTATTGCCCGCGCTGCATGCCCTGATACGCATAAACCTGGCAACGGGCAAGCGCGAGACGCTGGCGAGTGCGGGTTTTATCGAGCCCCAGGGGCTGCTGATTGATGGACGTGATAACATATTCGTATCGGACGACTACGCAAATAGTATTGTGGAGTACACGCCATCATGAGTAAACTGCTGTCTATGAGCGAGGCCATCGCACGCTATGTACCCGATGGAGCCTCAATTGCCGCGAGCCTTGCCCTCGAACCATGCATCCCCTTTGCCGCTGGACACGAGATCATCCGGCAAAAGCGGCGTGACCTGACGCTGATCGGCCCTATTTCTGATATCCTCTTCGATCAGTTGATCGGCGCGGGCTGCGTCCAGAAAGTGATCGCGGCATGGGCAGGTAACGTCAGCGAGGGACTGGCGCATTGCTATCGGCGCGCCACTGAGAAGGACATTCCACAGCCGCTCAGTGTGGAGGATCACAGCAATTTTAGCATCGCATTGGCCTTGCTAGCGGCGGGTCTGGGTAGCCCCTATATTCCCACACGGTCGCTGCTGGGGAGCGACATCATTCGGCAAAATCCCACGCTACGCGTCGAAGCCTCGCCGCTTGATGGGACGCCGCTGTTGCTGGTGCCTGCGATCCGACCTGATGTGGCGATTGTGCATGTGCAGCGCAGCGATGTGGACGGCAACGCGCACCTGTGGGGCAATCTCGGCCTGTGCGAAGAGGCGACATTAGCGGCACGTGACATTATCCTGGTGGCCGAAGAGATTGTCGCCCACGAGGTGATTGTGAGTGACCCGAACCGCGTGCTGGCACCATCCTTCAAGGTGCGGGCGGTGGTGCATGAGCCGTGGGGAGCGCATCCCTCGCCTGTGCAAGGCCATTATAACCGCGACCACCAATATTTTCACGAATATCATCAGCGCACACGCACGGTAGAGGGCTTTCAGCAGTGGCTAGAGGAGTGGGTGCTAGGGGTGCCAGACCGCGCCGCCTATATTGAAAAGCTAGGCAAAGAGCGCGTTCAGACCCTAGCATTGAAAGAGCACCACTATGCCGCTCCCGTGGATTATGGCTATTAGGGGTAAGAAGGAGAATTCACAATGGATTACACGCCGAGAGAACTGATGGTTGTGTGTGCGGCAAGGCAGATACAGGATGGTGAGCGTGTCTTCGTGGGTATGCGCCTGCCGATCATCGCCTTTGCGCTGGCGAAACGCACCCATGCGCCTCATAGCATCGGCCTATTTGAGACAGGCATTGTGCGCGATCAGCCATCCAAAGAGTTGCTGTATACGATGGGCGACCCACCCAATATTACTGGTGCGCTCTGGACTACACGCACGATCAATCCAATGGGCTTGATGGCAACGGGCGAGGTGCAGCTTGGCTTTATCGGCGGCGCGGAGATTGACCGCTATGGCAACCTCAATACGACGGTGATTGGCGACTGGCAGCATAATCAGCCGAAAGTGCGCTTGCCCGGCAGTGGTGGCGGTGCTGATATCGCGTCGCTTTCACAGCGGCTGGCAATTATTATGCCGCACGACCGCCATCGTTTGCGCGAAAAGGTTGACTACATCACTAGCCCCGGCTATGGCTATCCCGATGAGCATGGGCCAGCTGGGATAGCGTGGCGACAGAGGGTGGGGCTACCACGCGGTGGTCCCGCTGCGCTGATTACGACGCTAGCGGTTTTTTCCTTCGATCAGCAGTCAGGTGAGGCTCTGCTGCAATCCTATCATCCCGGTAGTAGCCTTGAGCAGGTGCAGGAGCAAACTGGCTGGCCGCTACGACTCGCACCCGATTGCGCCGAAACCATGCCACCCAGTGCGGACGAACTACGCCTGATTCGGGAGTGTGACCCGCAGGGTGTGTGGACTAGGTAATTGTGTAGGAACAAAAACGAGGACACTCTTTGTGGGGGTCCTCGTTTTTGTTCCTACGAATGAAAATCTTTCCCTCTTTCCCCCTAGTAATCTTTCCCTTTCTAGAGTACTCTTAGAAAAGCTTATTGGAACATATGTTCATTTTTACAGGAGGATTTTTGAGAGAGAGACATTAAGTGCAATAAAGATATTTGCCAGCAAACATATGACGAAAGGATACTGTATGTCATCTTCACTCGTAGACAGTCCTTCTATTGGAAACCATCGTATTCAACGCAGTGACAAAAATAGAGCCTTAGTGATAGACGCACTCCTACTCAAGTTTTCTCCAACCGAGTATCTTCTGCTCAAACCGCTATTAAATGGGCAGGCTATATCAGATCATCACCTTGTGCAAGAAGCATTTTCCTGCGAGGTGAGTCCTGCTATTCGTGAAAATCTCGATAAACACATTGATAAAATCCGCTCCAAACTGCGCCCCTCTGGCCTCGATGTACGCCGTGTCACCAAATACGGCTATATTTTACTCGCCGTTGATGAGTAAACACGACTATTTGCATAACTATTTCTTTGTGTAATTGCTTCTTCAAGAAATTGGAGGGAGAGGAAAAGGCCCCTAAAAAGATGGCCTTTTCCTCTCCTCTTTTTTGCTGCCCTATCAAGTATCATTGCTTTTGTAGTCGAACGTAAGTTCTCAAAAGAGAAGGAGGTCGATCAAAGCTTGTAAGTGACTAGCTGGCATATCATGGAAGTTTGACAAAAGGGGTTGTAGTGCGTTTTGCTGAGTTTTCGAGAAGAAAAAGATACAGCACTCTTGAAAAGTTGGAAGCCTTCGACAGAGTGCGATGAGTGGAAGTCACCGCATGCTATGAGTCTAGCATGTTGGAAGGCTTCCCATCAGGAAAACCAGATTGTTTTTACAGAAGGAGCTAAAGCCATGCATAAACAAGTCCAAGTGAAGCTCTTCGGTGCTACTTCCATTGTTAAAGGGTACATTGCTGTCATCGCCCTTTTACTGTTTGCTGCGTTTCTCGTTTCTACTCTTCATCCATCAGTCGCCCAAGCACAGACTAAAAGACCAGCATACTCCTGTGGAGGTAATCCGGGTACAGGCCATTGTTATGCTACTGCCGTCTGGGATGGGCGCGTCACTGGGGCAAGTACCAATATTAGTGTCACGCATATGGTAGGTGGTGATTACTTCGCTCTCCAAGATCTATGGCTGATTGATCGAAATATTGGCCTTCCCGAGAACTGCCAAGTTGATCCAACTTTCCCGAATGGCGTTTGTTGGGTAGAAGCGGGTATTATCGCTTATGGTTCTAATTCGTCCAAGTATCCTAATAGTGAACGCTGGTTCTGGGCAGACCTACGGCCCGGCAGCCATTACTATGATCATCCAGCTACCGGGACACTGCACAGTCAGGACTACAGTCTCTCTGCCCTGATGGATATATTCCAATCGGGCACAAACCAGTATACAATCAGCATTAACAACAATAATAGCGGTACAGGCGTAACTGGACTGATTGCCTACTCCACAGGTAATACGATGCGCCCTGATGCTATTAGAGCAGGACTCGAAATCTCAGGAACTGGTGGATGGCAAGTCCCAATTACCCATTTTACACAGAATTTTTGGAGAGCACTCGATAACAATTGGCATCCACAAACAAGTGAAGGAGCACCGCAAACTCCCAATATTCCTGCGGATGGTTATTGGAACATACCTCCTGCAAGCAACGGTTCAAATAATGGTGGCGATTGGGTAACGTGCATCACAGGTGCAGGTTGCTAGGAATCTAAGTAACGCGATGTGCAAGTTTTTTTGAAATCACGCTCAAAAGAGTCTTTGCAAGTGCAAAATTTCGTCGAAAACGTGTCAAATTCACGCGCAAAAAAAACTTGCGCATTGCGTTGAGTAGAAAGAAACATGCTTATGAAGATCAGGCAATCAATTCTACTATCCTCAGGTCTTTTGGCCTCTATGCTTGCCCTAGTAGTTGTGCTGAGTTTCGCTTGGAACACAAATACGTCTTATCAAGCGTCCCCAAATTCGAGAACTCTTGATCATAATAAGGCTCAATACCAGGGGCAGAAACTCCAGTCTGCTATTGGAGTACCCGCTATCACTCCAAGCCAACCAGGCATTCCTGCCTTTACAATAGATGACGTAAAGCACTATCTCGCTAGCCACTCTTTTGAAGGAGGACCAACCGTCGATAGAAGCTCTTACAGTATCGATACTATCCAATTCCTTAAAGCAAAGCAAGCAAGTGTGCTTATGCAGGGAGAGGTAGTAGGTCTTCCAGATGACGCTCTAGTGTGCTATACCGTTCTACGTGGACCATTCATTCTGCAAAACGTCCGAATGCCTCCCGGAGAACCGATCCCTGCAACGCCGATCGCCTCGCGAGGAGTTGAAGTGTTTGATGCTCGTACTGGAAATCTCCTTGTATGGGGAACATAGAAACGGAAGGCACAGTTACAAGAAATGGGGAATGATATGCCCCATTTCTTATAATATGATAAAATGCTTTTATAGATAAAGAAATCTAAGCCTACCTCTAGCAATAATTATGTATGAGCACTTCGCAATCTTTTAGCACTTCAAGGGAGTGGTGTATGAAGTACATCCTTACATCTTGTGCAGACGAAGAGTATCAACCCACTATATTCTCATCATCACCATCACTAGCGGGTTTACATGCCTGTATACTCTCTGAGGGCCTGTCTATTCTTGATACCGAGGATTGGGCAAGACGATGGTGTGTCCGTATTACTGTTTCTGAGCTTCCATATCCAGTACTGGGGGTTATAAGCTATCCTCCACTTCCCCTGAGTTTCTCCCATATCGCTGTTCTGAAGGATGTGGTCTATGCCAGCGCGGAAAACGGTTCTATCTATGCATTTGCTAAAGCAGAAGGAACACTTTTATGGCAGCAAGGGCCTGCATTTGATCATGCATTTCTAACCATTGTGAATGATGTTCTCTATGCTGGCTCTCGCACGCTCTCTGCACTGAACGCGCAGAGCGGAGAACTCTATTGGAGCTACCCTACGCAAGATGTTGTAACCTCATTGCCTATCGTTGAGAATGGTGTTGTCTATGCCAGTTCCTATGATGGATACCTCTATGCTCTTGATGCCCAGAAGGAAACATTATGCTGGGCGTATAATACTGGCTCTCGTATCTATCAAGCTCCGGCAGTTACACATGGGATGGTTTATGTTGCTACTTCGGAGGGCAGAAATAATTTCTACGCTTTCGATGCCTATGATGGCTCAATACGCTGGCGCACGACTATTCAGGCGGGCCATTACTCGCCCGTTGTTGTCGATAATGTCATTTGTGTTGGAGACGATGCATCCATCGCTACTTTCGATGCCCAGAATGGAACACTTCTCTGGCGGCAGAACATCAGTGGAACTCTTTCTGCTGATTTTCTCCATATTGGAGGAGTAATATATGCCACTTCTAGTGAAGGCATAGATGCCATTGATATAACGACTGGGCAACGGGTATGGCACAGTTCGTTGTCTGGAAATGACTTTACTCACCTGAGCACTCCAATGCACATACATGGAGAGCTATATATAGTTGCATATAACCGTCGTCATCGTCCTACGCTGTACTGGCTCAACAAAGCTACAGGGGAAGCACAAAAAATTGTCTCGTTTGGCGATCATATTCAATTATTCACAGTAGTTCCTTAGAGCACAACAGGAATAACGAAGTTGATAATGAGAGTCAAAGCGGTATCTTCAATTTGCGGCATCAGTGAGAATTGTTCCCTGAAGGTCCGCTCCACTGAGATTAGTTTCATGAAGGGTAGCTTGGTTCAGATTGGCTTCATGCAAGTCGGCTTCACTAAGATCTGCATTACTCAAGTCGGCCCGCCCCAGATTGGCTCCGTGAAGGTCAGCCCTTCGGAGTATTGCTTTTGTAAGCTGTGCGCCATCGAGATTAGCTGCACCCAGATAGGCTTGTCTGAGATTTGCCTCATGAAGGTCAACTCTGGCTAGATCTGCTGTATTCAGATTAGCTTTCGTGAGATTGGCCCCCTGAAAGACGGTTCCTTGTAGGAACGCCCCTCCAAGGTCGGCTCCTTGCAGGACTGCCCCACTAAAGTTTGCTCCCTGTAAGATTGCTCCACTGAAATCTACTGCACGAAGATCTCTCCCTCGCAAATCTGCTTCACTGAGAAGAGCCAACATCTCTGGATGATCCTGCCTCCACTGGTTCCATACAAGAACCCCTTTATTTAGAAGGTCAAGGTGATGTGGATCGGCTGTGAACTTCATTTTTCCTCCCTTTTCCAATGTCATACGAATTGTTTCATCATACTTCCTTCTCAATTATACTACGAGAAAATGCTATTACGTTACCCTTTATCGCGAGGGCGTGGTACATATTATCATTTGTAGAGGTTAAAGCCTTGAATGCTTACTTTCCCTGATCTAAACTCGCTTGCTCAAGGGCGGTAGCGAAGGCTGTAATGGTTGTAAAACGGCGATTTGGATCTTTCTCAAGAGCCGTCAATACGACTTCCTCAACAAGTGGAGAACGATGTGTAAGTTTGTCTCTCAAGGGTGGCGGAGGTGTTTCAACATGCTGAGTGAGAACCTCTTCTGCTGAACCAGTGAAGGGTAGTACGCCTGAGAGCCACTCGTAAACCATAATACCAAGGGCATATTGATCACTGGCTTTCTGTGGGTTTCCTAAGATTTGCTCAGGTGCGGCGTAGAGGACGGAGGAAAGTGACAATTCAGTCTGTAGATATACAGGTTTGGCAAAGCCAAAGTCGCTCACAAGCACTTTGTTCCCGTCTCCAAGTAAAATGTTTTCTGGCTTGAGACGAGCATGAAGAATATCTTGATCATGCGCATAGTGTAGCGCACTAGCACTTTGTTTTACATAAGCTACGATTGTTTCAAGTGGGACACGAGATCCTTTTGGATATTGTTGTCTGACAGAACCATTAGCAGCATAGTAGGTTACAAGATATAGCAACGCATCTTTTCCATAGGCTTGCTCACCTAAATTATAGAAGGGAACAATATTGGGATGATCTAAGCGGGCCATGATATGTGCAACATGAATAAAAGCATCGCTGGTATGATGCTCCACCACATTCCCTCCCGTTTTCATCCGCTTATCTAATACTTTAATTACTACCTGCTTCTGGTTGTGCTGATCTTCGCCAAGGTAGACTTCAATGAACGCATCTTGCTTCAAAAGTTTCAAGAGTTGATAATTGCCAATAACCTGTTGGATACGATCAAACATACTGGTCTCCCAGATAATAAGTTCACAACATAGACTTCTTAACACAGGTATTATATTATATACTCTAATTAAGAGGTAGTTACCCTTTGACATCTACGCCTACTAATTGATGAATGTTCTTCAAGCCTTCTTTTTCCATAAAAGCAACAATACCTCTATTTATCCGTCCTGGTAAGGCTGTGCCTTCTCCGCGAATGCCTGTGACAACTTGGACAACGTTGGCACCAGCTTTCATTTTCTCCAATGCGGTCTGTGCGTCTTTCACGCCACCTACGCCAATAATAGCGATTTTCCCCTTTGTGTGCCGATAAATATGCGCTACCTGCTCGGTCGCCATTCTCCGATAATCCGGGTCATCGCCACTGAGTCCTCCCGCCTCTTTGCGCCAGTGCTCACTGTACTTTGCTTTAATGTCCGGATTTATGGTGGTATTCGTTGCGATGATACCAGTCAAGCCGTTATCCAACACCACTTCAATGACATCATCTATCGCTTCTGCTGATAGTTCCGGCGCAATTTTTACAAACAGGGGCTTTCTTCCACCCATGCTATCCATCGTTTCATTGACGGCTTGAACGATTTCAGTTAGAGGCTTTTTGTCCTGTAAGGCACGAAGCCCCGGAGTATTTGGTGAGGAGACATTAATTGCAAAATATGCAGCATAGGCATACGTTTTTTCAGCAACCGTTGCATGTGCGCGCGGGGCGTCTTCTGCCGAAACTTCTTTATTCTTCCCCAAGCTTATGCCAATCGGAATTCCGCTCCCGTTGTAGCGTTCAAGATTATGCGCCACCACTGCCATACCAGGGCTGTTAAAGCCAAGCCTGTTCAGGGTTACGCCAGGGGCAAGCATAAATTGGCGTGGCTTCGGGTTGCCCTTTTGCGGATACGCGACAACGGTACCGACCTCAACGCCCGAAAAGCCGAGTGTATATAAGGCTTTTACCGCTCGTCCTGCTTTATCCCAGCCAGCACCAACCATGACGGGATTTTCTAACTCAACACCGCCGATGACCACACGTAGTCTTTCATCGCTAAAGTGTTGGTGATGGTCGGCAAACTGTTGCAACAGTTTGAGCGTAAAGGGTGTAGCTTCTGCTAAATGGAGTGCCTCTCGTGCTCTCGTATGCCAGGTTTCCGAGTCAAGCCTCATTAGAGCAGGGGCAATAATTTCTTTGAACATATCGTCTCATAAGTATAGCATGATAATCTGTTAGCCAGCAATATTGTATTTGCCTCTCTCAGTGCCATTTAAAAGTCGCGAGACAGCGTCTCTCAGACCATTTTTTCGCTTGCTGCCGTAGGCAGCAAGCGAAAACAAGGAAAAAGGGATTTTATGGGGACACCCCATGCCCCGCCAAGTGGCTCGCCGCCCCTTGGAACCCTGCTTTTGGCAACTTTTACAAAGCTTGTTGGGGTTGTGGTTAGTTGTAGGGGATGGTATACTGGGAAGTAGAAATAGAGACAGGCATGTAGCCCGCCCCCACAAAAGGCGGGCTTTCCTGTGGTATAGATGAAGCAGTGTTGCTTCTTTTGCATTGTTGCAGCAATGACCAATGATTGGTCAATGCCAAGGAGGTTGATTACAATGGCGATTGATGTTGTAAGTCCGTTTGATGTAGCAGTGTCTCAATTTGACGAGGCCGCCGATATGCTTGGGCTTTCACAGGCCCTGCGGGCGATTTTGCGTAAGCCAAAACGCGAACTTATTGTTAATTTTCCGGTGCGTATGGATAATGGCGATGTCGAGATGTTTACGGGCTATCGCGTCCAGCATAATATTACGCGTGGACCGGCCAAAGGTGGCATCCGTTTCAGCCCGCAAGTCTCGCTTGATGAGGTACGCGCCTTGGCGATGTGGATGACCTGGAAATGCGCAGTGGTGGGTATTCCCTTTGGTGGCGCGAAGGGCGGCGTTCTGTGCGATCCGCACACGATGTCAAGTAGCGAACTGGAACGGCTGTCACGCCGTTATGCTACCGAAATCTCCATCCTGATTGGACCCAATAGCGACATTCCCGCCCCTGATATGAACACCAATCCACAGATTATGGCCTGGATGATGGATACCTTTTCGATGCATCAGGGGTACTCCGTGCCCGCCGTTATCACGGGTAAACCACTGGCGATAGGTGGTAGCGAGGGTAGGCTGGAGGCGACGGCACGCGGTGTGCAAATCGTGACACGTGAAGCATTGCGTATGCTGAACATGCGGCCAGAACGTTGCTCTGTGGTGGTACAGGGCTTCGGCAATGTGGGGAGTATCACGGCACGTCTACTACAAGATTTGGGCTGCAAGATTGTGGCATTGAGCGATATCAGAGGCGGCGTCTACAATGCTAACGGCATCGATGTACATGCCGCATTGCGTTTCTCGAAGGAGCATGGCAATCTGGGTGGTCTGCCGGGAACTGAGATCGTGACGAACGCCGACCTACTCGAACTCCCCTGTGATATCCTGGTACCAGCCGCACTCGAAAACCAGATCACCGAGCGTAACGCGACTCGCATTCAAGCAAAGTTAATTATTGAGGCTGCTAATGGTCCCACCACGCCGGAGGCTGACCGCATACTCAATGATCGCGGCGTGACGATTGTTCCTGACATCTTGGCAAACGCGGGCGGCGTCACCGTCAGCTACTTTGAATGGGTGCAGGACCTGCAACGTTTCTTCTGGTCTGAAGATGAGATTAATCATCGCCTGGAAACAATCATGATGCGCTCATTTGAGGCCACGCGCACTAAGGCCGAGGAGCAAAACACGAATCTTCGCATGGGAGCGTACTTGCTCGCCGTTGCCAGAGTCGCCGAGGCCACCGAACTACGCGGCGTCTACCCCTGATCCCTGCTTATCCGCTACCCAGACAGTGCAATAAGAAGCAGGCCACACGACGTGTGGCCTGCTTCTTATTGCACTGTCCCATTGGGTGGCTCGATTTCGAGGATTTTCAGCCAGATTTCGGGCTTGATATCGTCTTCGGCAGACTCCACCTTGAAGATGATATCAACATTGCTGGCCTCGGAGAACTCTTTGAGGCGCGGGGCACCTTTGATGAGCGTGCCCATGCGCTGCACATTCGCGCTGGTGGCGGCGAGGCGCAGGCGTAGATTTTGGCCTTCGCGCCCACTAGCCCAGGCATTGAGCAGACGCACGTTCTCCATTTTGAAGATCGGGTCGGGATTGCCCGCGCCAAAAGGACTCAGCACCCGCAGTTTTTTGTAGAGGTCATAGGTCAGCAACTCCATCCTGGTAAAGATGAGATCGACCATTTGCGGCCCTCGCACGCTTGCGCTTTCTTGCTCGGTGACGACTCCTGTCTGGTCGAGCAGTTCCGTACCCTCAATGAGGGCGGGTGGAGCAACGATGGGGTCATCCTTCCACGCGAGCAGATGCTGGCGTAGTTCATTGATGCGATCACTCTGAATGGTAAAGCCTGCCGCCTGGGCGTGCCCGCCATAGCGTTCAAGTCGGGTGGCGAAGCTACGCAAGGCCGCGATGACGTTGAAGCCTTTCTGACTACGGGCCGAGCCACGACTGAGCTGTGTGTCTTTGTCACGGCTCAAGACAAGCACTGGTTTGTTGATCTCTTCTGCCAGTTTACCCGCCACCAGACCAATGATGCCCTCGTGCCAGTCGTCGCCACTGACCAACACCACCTGATCGCTTGGGCGCAGGCTGGCCTGTTCGCGCACACTACGTATCAGCTCTTCTGTTTGCTGCTGACGTTCGATATTGAGCTGTTCTAGTTCTGCGACCCGCGCCTCTGCCTCTTCCTGGCTATCGGTGACAAGCAGTTCAAAGGCAATACTCGCCTCTTTCATGCGACCGGCGGCATTGATGCGCGGGGCGAGGGCGTAGGCAATGTCGCGCTCTTTGATACGTCCGAGTTGCAGGCGTGTATTGCGAATAAGGGCGACCAAGCCAGGTTTTGTGGTCGCATTCAGGCGTTGCATGCCCAGCCGTACGAGGGTATGGTTTTCGCCTAAAAGCGGTGCAAGATCAGCGACGGTGCCGATGGCGACCAGATCGAGCAGGGCCATCTCGTCTTCTTGCGGGCGTTGATAGGCACGGTACAAAGCCTGGACGAGTTTGAAGGCGATGCCCACCCCACAAAGGTAGCGTTCGCCGTAGGTACAATCGGGTCGCCAGGGGTTAATCATAGCATAGGCTTGTGGTCGCTCGGCGGGCGTATGGTGATGGTCGGTAATGATGATATCTATACCGAGTTGTTTGGCATACTCCACCTGTTCCACATCGGAGCTAGCACAATCGGTGGTGATAATGAGCGTGGTGCCGCGTGCCTTGAGCATATCCAGAGCGGATATGTTGAGGCCACAACCATCGCGCTGACGATGAGGGATATGATACGACAACAGCGCATCATGCTGTTTGAGCGAGCGTAAGGCACGATATAAGAGAGAGGAAGAGGTGACGCCATCGGCATCATAATCGCCATAGACGGTGATATGCTCGCCGCTCTGCAAGGCCGCTTGAATGCGTGCGAGGGCCTTGGGCATATCGATCAGCGCGAGAGGGTCAGGCGTCTCGTCATAGGAGGCACGTAGAAAAGTGAGCATCTTCTCAGGCGT
This sequence comes from Ktedonobacterales bacterium, assembly GCA_038199755.1. Lineage (GTDB taxonomy): Bacteria > Chloroflexota > Ktedonobacteria > Ktedonobacterales > Ktedonobacteraceae > JBBPYR01. The sequence goes on from JBBPYR010000121.1 coordinate 16,113, forward strand.
AGCAACGCCGCGATTAGAGAGCAGTTGCGCCAAGAGTTCGTCAATGCCCTCCTGCTTCGCCGCCTGAAATTGGGCTTTCGACAGGAGCGGATGAACACCACGAAATGGCGGCATCTGCGCTTGAGATGTAGAAGGGGGCAATTCCATATCTTCCTCTTTTCCAAACAGAATATCCCATGCGTAGGGGCCAGATTGATCGCGCCCCGTAGCCGTTAGCGAAACGCACCTCAACAGGTACGGGGGCGCGATCAATCTGGCCCCTACGGGATAGGCGAACAGATGAATCGATTTAGTCGGGGAGCAGGCGTAGAAAGACTTCGTTGCCTAGTAAGCGTCCACGTTTACTCAGGCGGAGCCAATCACCTTTGTATTCTAGCAGGCCAGCTTCTTCGACGAAATGCAAGCGATCACCAACAAACTGGGCAAAGGGCTGCGCGAAACGCTGTTCGAAGGTTGGCAGATGGATGCCCATAGCGGTGCGCAAGGCGAGAAATGCTGTCTCTGACATGGCTTGTTCTCGTCCTACCTGTTCACTGTCGGCCTCTGGTATTGTTCCGGTTTTGAGCGTTTTGATATATGCAAGCGGCTCCAGAACATTAGAAAAACGGCGATCTGCAAAGCTAGAATAGGCACCAGCTCCCATGCCAATATAGGGCAGGTTTTGCCAGTAAGTGAGATTATGGCGGCTCTGATAACCAGGCAAAGCCCAGTTTGAAATCTCGTAATTGACATAGCCTGCGGCTTGCAGCAGTTCGTCGGCGTACTCGTACATGTCGGCACACAGGTCTTCATCACCTGGAATGATGCTACCATCGTGTGCCCAGGTATAAAAAGGTGTACCTTCTTCTACAATTAAAGAGTACAAAGAGAGGTGTGGCGGGTGCAATTCCAGAGCCTGTGCCAGCGTTTCACGCCAATGCTGCATGGTTTGTCCGGGCAGGCCAAACATAAAATCGATATTGAATGAGCTAAAACCGGCATTACGGGCAAACGTGACCGCCTGGGTGATCTCTTCGGGTGTGTGGATGCGTCCCAATGTTTTGAGCAGGCCCGCGTCAAAGCTCTGTGCGCCCATACTCAGGCGATTGATGCCAGCGGCACGTATCCCTTCGAGTTGTGGCTGACTGAGTGTGCCGGGGTTGGCTTCGAGCGTAATCTCCGCGTCCGCGTCAACGGCAAAGGCGTCAAAGCAGGCATTGAGGAGTTGTGTGATCTGTGAAACGCTAAGCAGACTGGGTGTGCCGCCGCCAAAGAAGATGGTACGGGAACGTCGCAATGTGCCATCGGCATGACGAGTCATCTGGCCAGCTAGCTCGATCTCGGTTAAGAGAGCACGCACGTATGGTTCACGGAGTGGCAAAATACCGGCGTAGGTATTGAAGTCGCAATAGTGACAACGAGTGTGGCAGAAAGGAACATGGAGATAGAGTGAGGCGGTTTCTAGCAATTGCTGAACTGGCTCGGGCTGCTGCAAAAGAAATTCTGGTATATGGTTTGTAACGGGTGCCTGTATTGTCATGAATACTTTTCTTGTTTTTTGTAGCATGCTTTATGGTTGTGACGGGTGCAAGGATTGCGCCCGTCACAACCATAAAGCATGCTACAAGATTACTGTACAGTTACGGGGTGGTGCCACCGGTAGTGCCACCACCAGATGGAAGGCCACCGGTCGCAGGTGTTGCGACGGCAGGTGCGGCACTTGGCAGACTAGATGGCATGTTACTGCTATCGGTCAACATGGTCTGGTCGGCAGGCGTCACCTGTGTTCCGGGCACGGCTCGTTGTTGGAGTTCCCAGATGGTAAGTGCATCACCCTGCACACTTTTGAGTGTGGTCGCGTCCACCGTATAAGCGGGACTGACGTTGAGAATTTGTACGATACGAGGAGCACCATTTTCCATTAAGATGGGACTGATCTCGTTCAGCTTGCGTGAATGATCGAAGAGCCAATTATCAACCACCACGCTGGTATTCGCGGCCTCGGTCTGAGCAAACTGACCTTGAATGAGCCAGTCAAGAGCACCGCCCTGATCCTTGGTGGCAGAGTCTACTGAATTGCTCTTGGCGAGTTTGGCGAAATCGCCGCCACTTTTTAACTGCTTGAGTATACTCTGGGCATGTGTCTGGGTATCAAGTGTCATGGTACGTGCAAGCACTGCATAGGCCGGTGACTTGATCTGTGAGGCGAGATAGGTTTGCATGTTCTGGCGGCGTAGCGTCAGGGCCATCATTGCTTGAACATCCGCATCACTGACATTGTCGCTGCTCAGAAAACTGCCATAGGTGGTTGTTTTGGGGAAGCTAGCGACAAAGCTTTTGACTGCACTACTGACAGCACTATCAGAAGGATTGATCTGTCCCTGAATGGTGCTACTCTGATTCGCAAGCCAGGAGCGAATGAACGCGTCATCCTGCAACCACTGTACGCTATCATTACCGACCTGCGACTGTGTGTAAAGTTGCAGTTCGTTGGTAACGTCGGTTTGCATCGTTTGATACTGAGCGGAGAGCGTGTCATGCTGCTGTTGCGCTGCGGCAAGTTTCTGTTTGTCACTATCGAGCTGCACCGTCAGGTTGGTGCGATCAATGCTCGTGCCAGCTGGTAGAGCCTGAATTTTCTTGGTAGTCGCAGTGATATCCGCGGTCATACTTGTAATGATGCTTTGTTGGGCATCAACCTGACTCTTGACACTATCGGCCTGAGCATTCAGACCATGTACGCCATAGATTTTGTTATTCTCAACCTGGGCTTTGAGCGCGACGAGTTTACGATAGGTGGACTGGGGAATTGCCTGTCCATTTACGCTAGTGATTGCTAGGCCAGGAGTAATGACATTAATATTCACCCAGGAGAAGATGATAACGGCAACAATAAGCACGGCAACGACGATGCTGACACCCCAGATAGCACGGCGTTGAAGCTGATTTTTCTCACTGCGTGAGAGGTGAGCACCCCAACCAAAAGCAATTGGTTTGCCGTCGCGGCGTGCTTCAACATGCGCCGTCTGTTTTATATATCGCCTTGCCCTGGCAGAGCGCGTCGTTCGCTTGCCATCGGGACGCTGCGGCGGACGCGCAGTCTGACTGCTCATGTGTATACTCCCATTATGGTAGGGGATGTCCCTGGTGGGCATCCTTGCTGCTCCAATAGACAAGACACTCGTTTCCAGTATGCATTCGGTGCATCCACGCATCCACCCAAGAAATAAGTTGTCAAAGTTGGATGCCCACCAGGGACATCTCTACAATAAATTAACAAACACCATTAAGAAGAATAGCGCATTTTGGTGACAAGGGGAGAACTATTCTTCTTAACGGTGATGCATGCTCATATCCTGTCTCGCAGGGTATTACATTCCACGAATGTGCTCTGCGGTATAAGGGAGCAATGCCATAAAGCGCGCCTGCTTGAGTGCGGTACTCAAACTGCGCTGATGTTTGGCACAGGTGCCGGTCTTGCGACGCGGCTCAATCTTGCCACGATCAGAGATGTAGCGTTTCATGAAACGGCTGGCATCCTTATAGTCGATTTCGACGACATGATCATGACAGAACTGACACACTTTACGGCGAGCACCACGCTCACCACGCCCGCCCTCGCGTCGCTCGCGGCGCGGGGCACCATCACGTCTTTGCACAGACTGATTCTCCTTCACATATTAGAAGGGATGATCGTCCAGTTCTCCTAGATCATCAACATTGCCACCCACAAAGCCACCTGAAGAGGCACTCGGCTGTGTATCTCGCGGAGTAAGGTTCTCCATTTCAGTAAGAACTACGTCGAGAGAGACACGTTCGACATTCGATCTGTCGGTATATTTGCGCGTTGTAAGACGCCCTTCAATATACGCCTTGCTACCCTTTTTCAGATACTGGTTGCAGGTCTCGGCCAGTTTGCCGAAAGAGGTAATGCTGTACCAATCAGTCTCTTTTTGGCGCTCACCACTCGTACTTCGTTCAAAGTGAGTTACAGCGAGAGAAAATTTGGTAACAGCAAGTCCGGCAGGGGTGTAGCTCATCTCTGGATCACGGCCCAGATTTCCGATCAGTATAACTTTGTTCATAAGTTCAAAATCCTTTCGGCGATAAACCCACCCCGGCTCTATGATTTCCTGGAGTATGGATAATCGTCCCCGAACACATACTTACAATTAGGCTTGAACGGCCTCTTCTTCAATAGCGGGTGGAACGTCGGCCAACTCTTCTTCAGTTGGGCCATCAGCGTCAAACTCTGGTTCGGCCACTGCAACGGGTGCAGGTTCGGCAGCTGGCGCGGGGGCAGCGGCGTTGGCGGCTGCTAATGCAGCGGCTTTTGCTTCGCGCTCCTCACGTTCGACGCGTTCCTCGCGCTCCTTCTGCACGATCTTAGCATCACGCCTTCTGACCATGTGACGGAGCACTATTTCAGAAACCTTGAGTGTGCGTTCGAGTTCGATCACGCTCTCAGGGGTCAGAATCATATCAATGAATGTGTATAGACCATCGCGATGACGTTCAATCGGATAGGCGAGACGACGACGCCCCCACTGATTGACCTTGACAACCTGACCATCATTGCTGGTGACAACCCGTTCGATACGGTCCAGCATGGCCTTTGCCTCTTCTTCGCTGACTTCGGGATTGAGAATGAACCCAAGTTCGTAATCTCGCTTCACGAAGCCACCTCCTTCCTCTGGGTATGCATCCGGTCAGTTTCGTCCTCAAAAGACGATCAATTGCTGCCGGAGCAGGTGGACAATAAAATCGAGGCTAATTATACCATCATTGCTACTATCTGACAATAGAGCCGAGGTGTACTCATATATAGTCCTATTCTTTTTATACAACGAAAAAGGGGAAAAGCGGAACAAAACTTGCGTTTTCTTTTATAGAAGCATTGTAAATGGCTAGTCACCAATCAATATCTCGCTCATACATGGTAGATGAGTATCTACATGTAGAGGGTTTCTACTTACTGGGGGAATGTTATGCAGCACATGCCTGATCCGCTAGATACAAAAAATAGACAGTACATGCAACGTCAGCAAAACGCGAAAAGGATGCAACGCACACAGCCAGCGATGCCGGGTGCCCATTTTGCTATGAGTCGCGTTGTCATGCCAGAGACGCCCATACCAGCGTTTCACACACACAAAAGTCCACAGCGGCAACAGAAGCAGAGGGCATTGAGACATGCCGTGCTACGATTTTTGTTGTTAGGTGTCATACTTGAATGCCTCTTTCTGGCACTTTATCCATTGTTCGTGTATGCGACCCCCCACAGCGACGTGCTGCAAAACGCGCTCCTATCGTTCTTCCCCGGCAGTAAAACGTTCTATTGGAGTGGTGTTTTACCGTTCCTCGCGTCCTTGCTCGCGCCTTTCCCCTGGCTCCATCCCGATAGCCCTGGTGGTGATGCCAACCTGCAACTGCTTGTACTGGCGTTCGCTTGTCTCATGCTACTATTGGCATTTACGGCGGGATGGCAGGTGGCAAAAGAGCGACTAACACCCGCGCATGGGCGTATACTCTTCTGGATCATCTTGCTCTTTGCCGTCGTGTTTGGCAGCACATTGTTGTTTGCTCCTGTGAGTCTTACTGCCTCTTCTCAAGATACATTGCTGTATGGTTTGTATGGGCGTATCGTGGTATTCTATCATGCCAATCCCTATGTTGTTGCCCCCATCCATACATCCGCGGCCACGCTGCATGATACGCTTCTGAGCGTTTTAGGGCCACAGGTGACAGGTACCCCTATGCAGTTGGGTCCTATATGGGCAGATGCAAGTTCATTGATGGCATTGCTCACGGGAAATAGCTTTGCTACGAGCGTGATCGGCTTTCGTTTGCTCGGTCTGGTTGTTCATTGTATCAATGTAGCACTGCTATGGACTATTGTGACAAAGATGAAGCCAGCGGCGAATAGCACAGGGAGTGTGAGCAGTAATACTAGCGGCAATGCTATGTGCATCACAGCCACCCTGCTCTATGCATGGAATCCACTGGTGCTACTGTACAGTATTCCCTATATGCATGCTGATGTGGTTGTAGTGCTGTTTCTGTTGTTGGCACTCTTTTTCTTTCAGCGTGGTGTACTGACAGTGGGCTGGGTGTTTACGTTACTCGCTGCCCTTGTCAATCCACTCTGTTTGCTCCTCCTGCCCATTTTCTTTCGCTTGATGCTTCGTCAGTCACGGGTGATGCGCATTGGGGGTGGGGGTCATTTGTTCCGCTGGATAGGAATGCTCGGCATTTCCGCGCTGGTAGTTGGGTTGGTCTACGCTCCCTATTGGCAAGATTGGAGTGTCGTAGGCATACTCGCAACGGTCAGCCATGCGTTTATACAGGATACAGCGATACATTCGGTTGACGCGGCCCTGCTGCATCTGCCTGTACAATTACCGGATGCGCTACAATGGGTTATCAGTCCTGCTCATTGGTCGGTGTTCGTGTTAGCTGGAGTAGGCCTTTTCTTGCTCTTTGCTACTTGGCTGGCTGATACCTTTGAAATAGCACTGCTCTTCAACAGTTGGCTCTTGCTGCTACTAGTTGCGCTCTTGCCCATTTTCTGGCCGTGGTCGCTTTTACCATTGTTGGCACTGGCATTGTGTGCAGGTAATCAGCGTACGCTTAACCTGGTCTTGCTGCTCTGTCTCAGTGGCATAGCTACCTATTATAGTTCGCTGTGGCCTCTGCCGTGGGCGACCTTGGGGCTGGTGACGATTGGCTTGCCACTCTTGCTGTGGGGATGGCTGCTCTTCTTTACCTCAACATGGCAAATGACCAGCAAAGTAGAGAGCGAGCAGCCGCGTAAGGGAAGGGACACGATGCACAGGCAGAGTATAACGGGTTTCTCGCGCCCACCTTGGCTCTCGCGCCCCTCACATCCTGGCAAGGGTCACTATTTATAATAATATATTGAATGTAGGACATCTTGTTGTAGGGCGACCGCAAAATTGACGCCATGTGCATTGATTTTTTGTGGGCATTATGCTATGATAGGTTCCGCAAGCGGGGTTTGCTCTTGAAATAGGCTTCTCTTCGCCTTCAATAGAGCACTGTGAGATTGAAGTATTGATACACCTCTTCAATTATCACCACGATACGCTACAGGCTTATACGGCTGCATCTCTTCATGTCTCATGACCATGCAACTCCTGAGCTTATACGCTGTCTCGTGGCTTTATGCATGTTAAGATCATTGCCCCGCGGATCGAACACAAAGAAAGAAAGAGCAATGAAACAAAAGCTGAAAACACACAAGGCCATGGCAAAGCGTGTCAAGGTGACCGCTTCTGGCAAATTCCTGCGTCGCAAGGTTGCCATCAACCACTTGCGCCGCAACAAGTCCCCTGAAGCAGTACGCTCAATGGATAAGTACTTTCCACTTGCGACGAGTGATACTCGCCGTCTGAAACGTCTCCTTCCATATGCATTCTAGTAGCTACGACAGAGAGGATTATAAAGGGAAATGCCAAGAGTAAAACGCGGAGTACCCGCACACAAGAAGCATAAAAAGTTATTACAGTTAGCGGAAAGCCACCGTGGTACACGCCGTCGCTTGTTCCGCCCTGCCCATGAGTCGGTCATGCACGCCATGGCGTACATGTACCGTGACCGCCGCAACCGCAAGCGCGACATGCGCCGCCTGTGGATTATCCGTATTAATGCGGCGGCACGCATGTATGGTGTGAGCTACAGTAATTTGATGCACGCCATTCATGTTGCCAACATTAGCGTTGATCGCAAGATTCTCGCAGAGATGGCCGTTCACGATCCGATGGCATTCGGCTCCCTGGTCAAAACAGCACTGGCCGCTGTTACAAAGTAAGAAGAAATAAAGGGGTAGGAGCATGGTTGCATGTGCGTTATAACGCATCATGCGACCATGCTCCTACCCCTTTAAAGCATCAGTAGGTAAAAGTTGTATGCCTATAATCAGCAGCGTAGCCAACCCGCGTATTAGTAGGGTGCAAGACCTGCACACAGGCCGTGGACGCAAGAAGCAGGGGCTGTTTTTATTGGAAGGTCCGCACTTGCTGATGGCATTGCTTGATGCTCAAATGCTTCCCCATGAGGTCTACTATCAGCCTGAGCGTTTGCAGCGCACCCCTGACGGCACGACCCTGTTGGAGAGACTACTGCACACGTCAGGGCTGGGACAGCAGCAATTGATAGAGGTGAGTGAGCGCGTAATAGAGGTGTTGGGAGATGTGCAAACATCACAGGGGATAGTAAGCGTTTTGCCGTTGCAGGCGGTGGCTGCACAAACGCTCCGCACGAGACGTGTGGCTGCGCTCCGTCCTGTACTACTCATTCTTGACGCCATCGCCGACCCTGGCAACATGGGAACTATTCTGCGAACCGCTCTGGCCGCCGATGTGGATATGGTGTTGCTGGCACCTGATTGCGTTGATTATTTCAGCCCGAAGGTGGTACGTGCGGCAGCGGGTGCCCACATCGCACTACCAGTAGAGGCTCACGCAAGCTGGGAATCGATTCAAAGCCAGATCACGCTTCATTGTCCCGCTCAGCCACGTGTATTGCTGGCAGAGGCAGGGAGCAGCAATCACTATTATACACAGGACCTGGTGACACCGTTCGCGCTGATTATTGGCAACGAGGCTCACGGTCCCGCCGATCAGGCACGTGCCTTGGCGACCCAAAGCATCACCATACCTCTGGCAAACGCCGTCGAATCGCTCAACGCGGCAATGGCGGCGGGGATCCTGTTATATGAGGCTGTACGCCAAAAGGCGATGAGGCGCGATGATGGAGGTTAACCATAACGGGTAATCAACGGGATGCTGTAGGGGCCAGCTTCAGCGCGCCCCTACAGCATCCCGTTAGCGAAACGCTCCTCAACGGGTACGGGGTGCGATAAATCTCTCTCGCCCCTACGGGGCGGGCTACCAGCGATTGCTAATTTCGGTGCTTTGCTCTTTTTGCAGTGCGAGAGAACTGGAGCCACAGCTATCACACTCGTCAGGCGCAATCGTCCCATGTTTCATGCCGCACACTTCGCAAACCCAGCGCATAGAGGTGGCCGAGGCGGATGCCTCTTGGCTCGGTCGTGCGAAAGCATTATGAATGGCAGTTGGGATAGGCGTAGTGACTTTTGTTGCCGTTCGTTGCGTCATCATGAGTGTATTCCTGCCTTCCTAAATGTGTGTAAACACACTCGGTTCCTGTATTGCCGCTCGTGATGTGGCTCAACGCCACTACGACCACAATCTGCTTTACAGTACATCGTATCCGCTATGGATGTATGGCCCTAGCCGGGCAAGGGACCGCTTCTCGGTTCCGAAGAAGCAAATGAGAGATGAATGCTCTCGTGTCGCCGCTTTATGCTGGCACTATCTACAAGCCGCTATGCATGGCTTCCGGTGGTGTAGTCCGCCGACTTACCAGAGTGCGCTACGCTCCGATGTGTGAATATCGCACACATGCGAGTACCTTGAGGTACCATTTCCATCACTGTTCAATGCTCCTGTACCCTCTTTAAAGTTCAGAGAGCAAACATAACTGATAAGATTGTTCAGTCATCCGTTTGTGTACTTGTACATCTCTATCGGTTGAGAAGGGTCTGTACAACAATTAGTTGAGCCTGAAGTAGCCACATGAAGTAGTATAAAGCAAGTGTAACAGGTATTGTGAGGGAAAGTCTACGAAAATGGATAGGCCTTCTGGATACTATCGATAACTAAAAGGTTATAGGTAAGGCAAAACCGAGCAAAAATGGCACCGTGCAGTTTGCACGGTGCCATTTTTTGCTCGGTTTTGCCTTACCTATTCCAGCCGTTGTTATTACCATTACCATTATTGTTACCATCTGAATAGGGCTGATATGGTGATGACGTGGGTGCGGGCGCGCCCCACCCTCTCTGATCTTGTGGGGTCACAGGAGGGGCCGGATTCAACGGATAAAAAGAGAAAGGATCGTTGCCATTACCATTGGTATATGGTGGATTGCCGTTGCCATTTCCGTTAGTGTATGGTGGATTACCGTTACCGTTGGTATATGGTGAATTGCCGTTGGTGTATGGTGGTAAGAGGGGGTTGTAATTGTTCACGCCCACCCCGCTTAATTGTGCGGGTTGAGCAGTTGCGCTCACCGTGCGGAAGAGGCCACTAATGCTCAATTGGTTCTCTTGCTCTTCCATAATGTTGACATTATTGCCATTTGAGAAGAAATTTTGATCCTCTGGCAGTTTGAATGCTTCAACAGAGGCACGGAGCTGCTCAACGAGGCGGGCGAGGCGTTCCATGTTTTGTGAGGCATCACGGGTACTCATACTGCTCTGCTCGGTAGATGCGGATACGCCTTGCATAATTTGCACGACAGCACTGGACGAGCGCAATTGTTGTGTGGCCATATCGTTAATATATTCGATCTCACGCGCTTGATATTCGACAGCCCCGAATATGGCGGCAAGTGCATTACCAGCGTCTTGTGCCAGTCTCGTTCCCACCAATGTTTCCCGCTCGGTATCTTGCATAGCACCAGCGGCTGTACTGATCTCCTCACGAATACCACGCACAATACGACCGACGGAACTGGCCTGTTCTTTAGCACGTTCGGCAAGACGACGGATGTCAGCTGCGACAGCACCAAAGCCTTTACCATTTTCACCGGCCATAGCAGCCTGAATAGCGGCGTCGAGAGCCAGACGATTGGTCTGGTGGGCGATGGTACCAATAACGGTTACGATCTCATCAATTTCGCGTGAGCGTTCGTCGAGGCTTTGCACCTTATCGGCAGTGGCATGAACGTTTTCGTTGATGCGCCCCATACCCAGTAAGGACTGTTCCAATGCTTCGCGACCGTTCTGGGCATCCTGACGGGCTTTTCGTGAGACGGCGTTCAAGGTATTAGCGCGATCAGCCACTTGGCGACTGGCAGAGGCCACGCGGTCGATTTCTACAGCAGCCTCTTCGATTTGCAGAATTTCGTTATCGCCAGCCTCCACCAGTTGCGTCATGCGATCCAGAATGGTAGCGGTAGAGTTACCGACTTCGTTTGCAACGGCTTTGACACGCACCACTAGACTGCTCAACTCTTCAACCATATAGTTGAAGGAGTCTGCCAGCACACCAAGAGCATCGGCGGTGACTTCAGCCTGCACGCGCAGATCACCTTCACCAACGCCGCTGACTTCACTAACCAACTTTTCGACTTGCGCTTGTAGATTATCACGCTGGGCCTGCGTCTCCTGAATAAGGCGAACAATATTGTCCAACATGCTATTCATGGAGTTTGCCACCATATAGATTTCGTCTCGTCCGGCAATGCGCGCACGAGCTTCAGTATCACCCTTCGCGATACGCCGGGTCAGGCTTGCCAACTGGCGTAGCGGGCGTGTGATGGTCAGGTTCATAATAAAGCCAGTCGTCACGATGACAAGGACGGTACTCAAGAAGGCGATGATGGTGGTCAGGATAATTGGGTTCAACTGTGACGGACCAACATTCGTCACGACTTTTCCCATCTGTTCTGCGAGGTTGACCACTTGCTGCCAGTCATTACGCAGGGTAGTGAAGTTACTATCGGCGATATAGAGTTCGCCGTATGCCTCCTGATAGGTTGGAAGCACCATAGCAGCTGAGATTTTCCCTGCATTGTAATTACTGATGTCCTTGTCCAGAATTTTGATAACGGTATCTTGTTGCGTCGCATACTCTGGCCAACGATCAGAGGCAACGCGCAGTGCATTGGTCTGCTGTTGGATAATAGTAGAATTGGGATTATCGTTCAAAATAATGTTACGAATATTACTCATATTGTCAGAGTTTGACAGCGAGTAAGTATCCAAATACTTTGTAAGCGTCTGATCAAAATTGGCTTTGCGGAATTCCAGAGTGAGTAAGGTTTGCTGAGCAATAGCATCAAGCGAGGCGTCGGTACTTTCGCCAGTGGGATCTTTGACGGCACCACCGATGCGGGCAAAGACAAGGGCAAAGCGTGTTTTCAGGGCCGCATTCATACTTTCAAGATTCACTTGTTGCGCGGCTGCTGTATTCTGGGCATCAAAGCTTGTCTTCACCGCCTGCCCACGTATTGTGAGAGAGTTGATATAGAAGGAACCGAGCAGTACAATGACGATACCCGGTATAGCGGCTGTTAACGCGAACGCAATCAGCAGGCGTCGCGAAATAGGCATATTACTAATAGAGTTAAACATGTCGGCTCCAATCCCTTTTCAAGCGGTGTAGACCAGGATGCCTTTCAAAATGAATTCAAAGATCAGTGTACATTACTTCAAGGATAAATGATACTTCCAGATTAGTCATAACCTGAATATCCTATAGTATGGGTTGCCCCTCATAGCGATTCATGATGCCCGACAGAGTCAATGCCCTAAAGAGGCAAAGCAAAAGTGGGCATCATGAATACGCTCAGATTCTGCTTTACGCAGGCTGATATGGCTCCGGGATGGCGGCGGCAGCATTATCTGGAAAGACCGGAATGAGCTGATTTTTTTGCCATTGGAACAGATAGGGCTGCGCATCAATGTTTTGACCGGTTGCATCAAACTTTACCACACCTTGGACACTATTAAAAGTGGTGTCTTTCTGGTGCAATGCCTGAAGAAGCTTGCTTTTGTCAACACTGTTCACTTTCACTGCGGCCTCTGACAGCACCTGTCCTACCGAGTAGGCTTCTGCTACGTCCGCGTTAATGGCGGTAGTGGAGATATTATACTGGGCGGTGTAAGCAGCAACCATGTCAGCATTTTGATAGTTATCAGCCTGGGGATACCAACCATTCGGGACAAATATCGACTCGGCATTTTGCTGACCGCCAACAGCCTTGACGAATTGATCTCCCAGGTCCGGTCCAGCCGTGGCGATCACTGCTTTAAATTTCGTGTAATGGCTCTTTCTAAATGCCTGGACAAAAGCCGTGATATCGGGCAAGACTGTACCAAACACGCCAATCTCAGCTTTTGTATTCATGATATTTTGTGCCATTTTCTGATAGTCGAGTGGCTTCGCCGTAGTGGGATCATACACCCTGTAATAGAGTGACTTCACGCCACCCGCCTCTAGCATTTGTCGGACCAGATCAACTTGCGGTTGCGTAAAAGGGTCATTCTCTGTAGCGTAAGCAGCACTAAGCGGACGAAAACCAACGGGGAGAGAAAGAATGTAGAGTGCGAAGCTCTCCAGATTATTCTGGACCGGAAGCGAGACATCAAATACGTTGTCCGCGTGCAATGCATTAGCGGCAGGAGTTTCGTCAGGAGCATATGGTGTACCATCAGGCTTACAATACAGACTGAAAACCGAAGGGCCACCACCAGCACCCTCTAGTAAGGGAAAGCCATATTTCTTAGCGATACAAGCAGCAGTTTTGGTTAGGAGGGTAGAGAATGGGCCAAAGAGAATGTTGACATGATCCTTCGTGATCAGTTTCTCATAGTTGGCCTGTACCTGCTTAGGGTCGCTGTTGTCATGGAGGATATCCAGTGTTACCGGACGCCCCAGCAGGCCATTGCTCTTGTTCACTGTGTCGGCCCACAGCTGATACCCTTGTTGCATAGCCTTACCATCATCAGCAAAGTCCCCTGAGCTGGAAAGAGAGAAACCTATGACGATGGGAGTGCCAGTCACTGTAGTTGTACCCTGTCCGCAAGCACTTAGTCCTGCCAAGGATAGCACGAAGATGCCTAGAAAGGATAGGCACGTTCTAATCAAGCTAATAGAGTATGTCCGCACAACGTTTCTCCTCAGAGAATGGGGAAGCAAGATAAAAATAGGAGTGTCCCTTACGGGCATCCGGCTTCCAAAACAAAGAGTATCTTATTTTCGTTTGATATCTCCCACACTTCAGTTAACGAGAAAAGGATACCCCATATAGAAGCAAATTGGAATATTTCTATCTAAGAGTACCCCAATAGTCCTATTGTAGCAAGCATAGGACATGCGATATATTCTGTACAGTATATACCTAAGGAGCTTCTTTATGGATATATTCTCTGTGGCCGATTGGCCTTTTCAGAAAGTTCTGATTGTGAACCGTGGCGAGATCGCTCTACGGGTCATTCGTGCCTGCCGTGAGTTGGGCTTGCAGAGCGTTGCGGTGTATAGCGATGTTGACCGCAATGCGCTGCATGTACGGATGGCAGACGAAGCATATCACATTGGTCCCTCAGTGGCAACGAAGAGTTATTTGAATATTCCTGTTCTGATCGACGTAGCCAAACGTGCAGGTGCGCAAGCGGTCCATCCAGGCTATGGCTTCCTTTCCGAGAATGCCACGTTTGTAGAGGCATGCAAGGAGGCGGGCTTGATTTTTATTGGGCCACCAGCTGAAGCGCAGGTCTCGATAGGTGAGAAAACCGCAGCTCGCCGCACAGCGCAGGCGGCGGGCGTGCCCATTGTGCCCGGTGCCATGACCGATGTTGAGGATGATACCGTAGCCCAAGAGATAGCGGAAAAGTTGGGTTATCCGATCTTGCTCAAGGCGGCAGCGGGAGGTGGCGGGAAGGGCATTCGCCTTGTGAGCGATGCCAAAGATCTTATTTCGTCTTTACGCACAGCACGCAGCGAAGCACGCAGCGCGTTCGGCGATAGCCGCGTTTATTTAGAGAAGGCGGTGACCCCTTCGCGCCATATTGAGGTGCAGTTTATCGCTGATACCCATGGCAATGTCGTTCATCTTGGTGAACGCGAATGTAGCATTCAGCGGCGACATCAAAAGTTGATCGAAGAGTCCCCTTCGCCAATAGTGGATGCAGAGTTGCGCGCACGGATGACGAGCGCTACGCTCAATCTTGTGCGCTCTATCCATTATGTCAACGCGGGTACCGCCGAGTTCCTGGTTGGGCCTGACCGCAGTTTCTATTTCCTGGAAGTCAACGCTCGTATTCAAGTGGAACATCCCGTAACTGAATGGGTGACAGGGATTGATCTGGTACAAGAACAGTTTCGGATCGCAGCAGGATTACCGCTTTCCTTCACGCAGGCGGACATTGAATTACGCGGTTCCGCTATTGAATGTCGCGTCTCGGCAGAAGATCCGTTGAACCGCTTCTTGCCTGCGACTGGAACCGTGCAGGCACTCCATGAGCCATCGGGTCCCGGCGTGCGTGTCGAAAGTGGACTCTATGTTGGTATGCAGGTGCCGCTCTTCTATGATCCGCTGCTCGCCAAGCTGATCGTTTGGGGACGTGACCGCCAGCAGGCAATTGCCCGTTTGCGGCGCGCTCTTGATGAATATCAGATTGTTGGTGTGCGTACAACGATTCCCTTTGCGCGCTGGTTGACAGACCACCCGCGTTTCATAGCAGGTGACATCTCCACCGATTTCATTGCGGAAGAGTGGCATCCCACAGCGAGTGGAGCCGACAAGGGTGAGCAAGCGAGCGAGGCGAGTGAACCACTGGACCCAGCTCAGATCGCTGCTATCGTGGGTAGCCTCTTGCTGCAAGAGCAGCAGGAGACGGAACAACAACGCCGCCAGCCAGTCAGTGATGGGCAAGGCGACGGCAATCGCTGGCGCGATGCGGCCCGCCGCGAAGTCTTTAGAAGAGTCTAGTAAGAAGGGTTTGTGCAGTTGTTAATTGTGCAAGTAAGCATAAACTAACTGAAAAAAACATGGTAGAATTTTTTGTTGTGGGATGTGGCCCACACAGTGGGGCGCCCACCCAAGGTATATTTTCGAAA